>JBDTGD010000001.1:0-6030 GCA_039937595.1 Ginsengibacter sp.
CTAAAATTGATTTCTTTAATCAATGAATTGATCAATAAAGATTTTGATGTTTTGGTACAACTGCTTTACCGCATTGATGTGAGTGAAAAGAAGATCCGGGCTGTTTTAGAACAACGTACAGAAACAGATTCAGCCACTATTTTAGCGGATTTAATTATAGAGAGACAATTGCAAAAAATACAAAGCAGGAAACGATTTTCTAATAGAACAAGCCCTGAAAGCGATGAAGAAAAATGGAAATGAATTCCTCTTTAATTCTTCGCATTGATTAATATATATTCCGCTGCTTCAGTTTTTTGCTGTGAGTGAATTTTTGGAAGCTATGGTGACGTTGGATTTGTTATACATTAATTTTTGAACTTCTTCTTTGTCTTCTTTTTCTTTTTTCAGGTCGAAGGCCGTTCCGAAAACGAGATCCCAAATATGCGTACTAACGCCAAAACCTTTTTCTTCACTTTTGTAATGATGGAGATGATGGTTCCGCCATACAGGCTTCATCCATTTAAAGGGTGGATTCCATGCATGGATAGCATAATGCATAGAACCATAAATAAGATAACCTAACATAAACCCGGGGAAAAAAGCCATTGCGTTGTATCGCATTACAGCATACATCAGTAGAAAAATAATAGAAGAAATGATAAGGCTTGGTACCGGTGGCATAAACAGGCGCTCTTTGTCGCGTGGATATTCGTGGTGGTTGCCATGCATCACATAAATCACCTTTTGGGCGCGCGGGCTTTCACTTGCCCAGTGAAAAATGAACCGATGCATCAGGTATTCAAAAAATGTCCAGAAAAACATACCGCCGACGAAAAGTAACATTGTTTGCCATAGAGGAAAATTCAATCGGAATGTGGCATAATAAGGTAAAAGGATTATTACCGGCAAATACAATCCCCATATTACCAGGGGATGTGTTTTGGTAAAATACTCCAGGTAGTGGTTATTAAATAATTGGGCCTGCCCTTTGTTATGAATCTTTTCGAATTTCATACGCGTTCGTTTCATTGCAAAAATAGGATAAAAATATTCCATTAATCCCTTTAGTGTGATCAAAATAAGGTTAACAGGCATTTCGCTTAGGTAAAAATGGTTTGGGTAAGAAATTCGTCAAAGTGCCGTTGGCATATGACAAGTTTCGGAAATAGGATAATTCTGGTTGCAGGCGTGGCCTTACTTCCACGCGTTTTCTAAAAAGCGAACCCAGTTTTTGTACATAATATTATCAATATCATTTTCTGAATAACCGCGTTCTTTTAAAACAGCAGGAATTTTTTGAAGATCAGCAATCGTGTCTAAATCAGCCGGGCTTTGCTCAGTACCGAATGCACCATCCAAATCGGTTCCTAATCCAGAATGTAGGGAATTGCCGGCCAGTTGGCAAACATGATCAATATGATCAATAACGGAAGATAGATGCACACCTTCTTCTTTAGGCGTTGATTTTCCCCTGACCCAACCAGTCTTAAGCATCCATGCGTCAAAGGCGCCGCCGATTACGGCTCCGCGCTCAATCAACACTTTTATCTGCTCATCGCTGAATTGGCGATTGTGTGGTACCAGCGAACGGCAATTATTATGGCTTGCCCAAACATGCCCTTTGAAATTTTCCAATGCTTCCCAAAAACTTTGATCACAAAGATGAGTTGCGTCTAAAATAATATTCAGCCGCTCCATCTCTTTTAATAATTCTTTTCCTTTATTTCCAATTGTGCCGTCTGAATCTGTGCCGAAAGCGTAAACACCGGGGCCATAGTGCGCAGGTCCCAGGGCACGCAAACCATTTTCATAAGCCTTTTCAAGGAAATTCATATTTACTATGGAATCAGCTCCTTCCAGGCTTAAAACATATCCGACAGGTAAATCTTTTGTATTTCCATTTAGCCATTTTTCTAAGTGATCCTTTAGTGCATTCGCATTATTTATCTGAATCATTTTTCCTCTGTCTTCCATCGATTTATACCAGGCTAATTGCCCCTGCGTCTGCGCCCATGCTTGTTCCTGCGAATTCCAACCGTGCAACGTACTTCCCGGTTTTACGTATCTCGCTATCATTGTTGCCACGCAAATGCCAATATTTCCGTTGTGCATTTCGGGCAAAGAAACCGTGCCACGGGTTCTGTCCGGTTTATCATTCATTCCTTTTTCTCTTTCGCGAATATCCCTAATAGTCTGAGTTAGGTCGCGGTTCCATTCCATAGCGTTCATGCTGAGATCGAGATGAGCATCAAAAATAAGGTTCGACATTTTTTAATTTTTTAATGAAAACATCAATGTTACCAACTGTTATAGATCGTTTTAGTTTGAATTATTCACTGCATAGCAGACAAACAAATAAAGAGGATTCTTATTTCTATATTTTCAAACCAATTACTTCTTTAAAAACCCTTAACTAAAAAAGCGCCCAAACAGGCGCTTTAAAATTATATCAATTTTTTAAGAAATTACCTAAGCTACTTTCAAAAGACTCAATTTGCTGGTACTGAATTTTCTCATGGCGTATTCTTGGGTCAAATTAAATGTTTTGGTTTTTTGAGAAGGTAGTTCATACATAGCATCTGTCAGAATGCTTTCGCAAATGCTTCTTAGACCACGTGCGCCCAGTTTATATTCCATTGCTTTTTCTACCATAAAGTCATATACTTCGTCTTCAATCACCAGGTCAATCCCTTCTATCTCAAATAATTTTTTGTATTGTTTGATAAGCGCATTTTTTGGTTCGGTCAGAATACTTCTAAGGGTAGAAGCATCCAGCGGATTCAGGTAGGTAACTACCGGAAGCCTTCCCAGGAGTTCAGGAATCAATCCAAAAGATTTTAAATCCTGCGCGTTTACAAATTGCAACAAATTTTTTCGCTGAAATTCCTGTAGATCTTTATTCACGCTAAATCCAATCGCATTGGTATTTATTCTCCGACCGATTAATCTATCCACACCATCAAAGGCGCCTCCACAAATAAAAAGAATATTGCTCGTATTTATTTTAATTAATTTTTGTTCGGGATGCTTACGTCCACCCTGTGGCGGCACCAAAACTTCAGCACCTTCCAACAGCTTCAATAATCCCTGCTGAACGCCTTCTCCACTCACATCCCTGGTAATGCTGGGATTGTCACTTTTGCGGGCTATTTTATCTATTTCATCAATATATACGATTCCTTTTTGCGCAGCGTTCACATCAAAATTGCACACTTGTAAAAGACGGCTTAAAATACTTTCCACGTCTTCTCCTACATAGCCTGCTTCTGTAAAAACCGTAGCATCAACTATTGCAAAGGGAACATTTAAGATGCGGGCAATTGTTTTGGCCAATAATGTTTTTCCGGTGCCGGTTTCGCCAACCATCACAATATTGCTTTTTTCAATCTCTACATCACTATCCACTTTTTGATTAAGTCTTTTGTAGTGATTATAGACTGCAACTGCCAAGACTTTTTTTGCATCGTCCTGACCAATCACATACTCATCTAAGTACTTTTTGAGTTCTATGGGTTTTTTTACGGAAAGCTTATAGCTAGAGTTGGCGCCATTACTTTCATTGGAAGGAACAATCTCCTGCATGATAATTTCCTGTGCGTGCTCAATACAGCTTTCGCAAATATGCCCTTCTTGCCCTGCTATCAAAATTTTTACTTCATCCCGGTTCCTGCCACAAAAAGAGCAATGTAGTGTTTGTTGTTTTGCCATTATCTGTCAATAATATTTTTTCTAAAATAAATCCTTTCTAATTTACACATAATCCTGTTTATATATGACAACAAAAACTGTCAAAATGATGCATCAAAGTTTCTTTAAAATATTATCTACAATACCATATTTCTTACTTTCTTCCGCATCCATCCAATAATCACGGTCAAAATCTTCCATTACTTTTTCGTAAGTCTGGCCGCAGTTTTCAGCAAGGATCTTAGCGCCAAGTTCTTTCGCCTTTTGAATTTGAACTGCCATAATTTCAAGATCAGCGCTGGTTCCCTGCCCGCCGCCGCTCGGTTGATGTATCATTACTTCTCCATGAGGAAAAATAGAGCGTTTGCCCTTAGCGCCGCCACTCAACAAAATACTACCCATACTGGCCGCCATTCCCATACAAACCGTACTCACAGGAGATGAGATCATTTGCATGGTATCATAAATAACCATTCCACTTGTGATAACGCCGCCCGGACTGTTAATATAAAAGGTAATTTCTTTTCCCGGATCGATCGCTTCAAGATAAAGAAGCCTGTTGGTAATATCTTTGGCACTTTTATCACTTACTTCGCCCCAAAGAAAAACCTTTCGTTGCTCAATAAATTTCTTATCAAACATCATTCCGCCCATAATTTTTTCCATGGGGTTTTCAGGAATGGGAACTTCCGGCTCTTCTTCCTGTTCAAAACGTGTTAAATTATTTTTATAAAAATTCATAATTATTTCGTTTGTAATTATTCTTTATTTTTTTTGTTTTCTGGAATTCATTATCAATACTTCATCTACAAGCCCGTACTCTTTGGCTTCGTCCGCCGTCATCCAAAAATCGCGGTTGCTGTCTTTTGCCACTTTTTCCATAGTTTGGCCGGTATGAGTACTGAGAATTTCATAAAGTTCGTGCTTCAATTTTCTTACCTCATTGACAGTAATGGCTACGTCCGAAGCCTGGCCTGCTGCGCCGGCACTTGGCTGATGCATCATAATCCTTGAATGTTTTAAAGCGCTCCTTTTACCATGCGCACCGGCTGCCATTAACACGGCTGACATACTTGCTGCTATTCCTGTACAGATGGTAGCAATATCGGGATTTACAAACTGCATGGTATCGTACAATCCCAATCCTGCATAAACGCCTCCGCCGGGAGAATTGATATAAAGTTGCACGTCCCTTGTCCTATCAGTGCTTTCTAGAAAAAGCAACTGTGCGATGATGATGTTGGCCACTTCATCGTTTACCGGGTAGCCAAGAAATATAATCCTGTCCATCATTAATCGACTGTAAACGTCCATCACAGCCACATTCATGGGCCTCTCTTCAATAATATTTGGCGTTAAATTAGTTACGTTATGTTTTATATATGCATCGAGGGTATTGCTGCTGATACCTCTGTGTTTTACAGCATAATTCTCAAATTCTTTTCCTGTATTCATAAATTAAATTTAGTGTAAGAACTATTTAAAGCGGTGAAGTTCCAAATATTATGCTAATAAAAAAATAAGACAAAAGGACAGAGGGGAGGAATGGTGAATTGAAAATGGAGAATTAAGAATTAATAATTGCATTTATAGTAAACGAACAAATATTGATGATTTCTATTTCCTGACTATCAGAAATTATCAATTATCAATTTTCAATTGTCAATTTTCAATTCCTCAATGGTGATGGTGATGCTGCATGGCTAAAAATTCTTCGGAAGTAGTTTCTTTTTCTTCTGGCGTTACCTGCGATTCCAACCAGTTAAATAATTTTTCAGTAATCAATCTTCTGTAAGAGCTATCCACCTGCTTTTCATCTTTCATCATCCTGTCAATATAACTTTCCATCCATGAAGCGTCTTCGCCTAAGTTCATCTGGCCAAAATACCCCATAATTTCTTTCTTCATATTCTCCCTTAATTCTTCTTCTGTTACATCAAGATTATTGTCTTTTATTATTTTATCGCTGATCAATGTCCATTTCAGTTGATTTTCAAACTGGGGATATTCTACTTCAACATCGTCTTTTGATTTTTGTTTTTCTCCGCCTATCTCGAGATAGCGTTTTAAAAATGCATCAGGAAATTTCAGAGGAGTATCTATTAAAGCATGGTAAAGCTGGTCCTGTACCTGGTTGTGGCCTGCTGCATCCCATTGTTTTTGAATTTCTTCTTCCAGGGTTTTACGAAAATCTTCTTCTGACTTTAGTTCTTTACCAGGAAAAACCTGGTTAAAAAATTCTTCGTTCAATTCCTTTTTCTCTACCAAACCAATTTTGGTAATGGTCATTTTAAAATACTTTTCTATAGAAGAGGCATCGTCTTTGTTCAAATCCAGATCCGATAAAATCCATTCTCTTTC
>JBDTGD010000002.1:0-5024 GCA_039937595.1 Ginsengibacter sp.
CTATAGTTGTTTTCTCTTCTCTTCAATATTTTATTAATAATGATAAAAGCTTTTTGTTTTATCCTATGCTTATGAGTATGCTTGCTTTTTTTATACCATTAGCAACCCTCCATACTTTTAACGCTGCATACAGTATTCCATCTGCGGAATTTGCTGTATGGCAATATCCTGTAAATAACCCGATTGAACTACCAGATGAAAGCCCAGGCGAAAAGATTTTAGTTATCGCTTTTGAAATTTCCAAAAAAAAGGGTGACCGTATTAAAACAAATTTTAGGGCGAAAGGCCCTGAAACTATGAAACTGTGTGATTTATATTATCACTTTATCAACGATTATAATGACTCGCAAAGCGAAACGCCTATTGTATACGCCGAAAATGACAATTCAACTTATGAATGGTGGTTTCGGCGGAAGAAAAAATGGTATCAAAAGAATCACATTTTTGATCCGGAATTGACTATACGCGAAAACAAGATTAAGGAAAACACGGTGATTATTTGTGAGAGAAATGAAAATTCAGGAATGTAAAATAAAATGAGAGATAATAAAAAATATTTTCCGGTAAACTGGATAGATGGCATGAAGATCAATAAGAGCCACTTTATTGACCAGGATAATGCCTGGACTGATGCATTGCAACAGGTGGCTTCGCTGCACCTTTCACCGGTGAAGTACGGCATACTACCACCTTCTGTGGATGGCGATGACACTTTTAATGTAAAGATTTCTTTTGACAACCAAAATACTTTAAGGGTTTCTGTTCTTTCCTGTAAGGCCGTTACTCCTGGTGGCGTAAGTATTAATTTACCTTCGCCTGTAACGGTTCTTCCAGCTGATTCTGGAAATATTCTCACTGCAACATTTCCCTTTTCTTCAGCAAACTCTGAGGCTATATCATGGGTTTTTTTGTTTGTCCATCCCTTTGAAAAGCAAACGGCCGGAAGCCCCGACATTATTGAAAATCCTCCGAGATTTCCTATAGTATTGCCAACATACACTATACAGCTAGTTACTGAAAGTGAATACAGGCAATATGCGCAACACCCCTACGGTATACCGATCGGGAAAGTATTTATTAATGGCAATGATATAAAAGTTGATGAGGAATACATCCCTCCCTGTGTTTCATTAAACGCCAATGACGACCTGGTTTCGCTGCATAGTGAGCTGGATAAATACTTAGCTGATCTTGAATTGTATTGCAGCCAGATAGTGCAAAAGATTTTTAAAAAAGACCAGAAAAATGAAATTTCGGAACTTGTAATGTTCTTGTGCGACAGGGTCATATTGCATTTAAGCCAGGCAATAACAAATATGCGCTTTACAGTACTTTATGAACCACCTGTAGTGATGTTTGCAGGAGTCTCAGCATTGGCAAGGGCCATGAAAAATACTATTGATATGCGTATCGGATCCGGCAAGGATGAATTAATGAACTACCTCGCGGAATGGTGTGAATTGAACCAGGGCGAGTTGGAAGGAATGCTTGAAAACCTTGCAAACAGTGGGTTTATTCATAACGATGTAAATAGGAACATACAAAAAATTGTGGTATTTGTAAAAGTAACCTTGCGGCTTTTTCAAACGCTGAGCGAACTTGAATTTATAGGTAAAAGAAAAAAAGGGCCTGTAACATTTGTAAATGAAGAATCTGTGGACAGGAATCTTTCACAAGCTAAAGCAAAGCGTCGTTTTTTAGGCTAACCATTGAGTCATTTAATTATAAAATTATATGGGTTTATTCTTAAAAATTAAATTATGCAACCAAAAAATAAATCTGAAAGAACAAAAGCTTTTCTAAATTTTATCCTGCTTTTCGTGGTAAGTATTGCCATTATATTGACAACTGTTTTTTTTAGCATACAGGTACCTGTAAAGCAGGCTAATAACCTTAGCAAGAAAATGTACCAGGTTGAAAAAGAAAGAGCCTCCACCAATAACTTCTTTTTCAAGATGTCTGAAATAATCGAAATGCTTGATTCTATTAACAACTCAAACAACCCTGAGCTATTAGATATACAGATTACTCAAAAAATTGGAGATTTACTAACAAAAGTAAATTCAGATTCTTCCCTGTTGTATAATAAGCTTCTTTATGAAAAAATCGCAGCAAGTATGATTGACCTTCAAAAGACTAAAGCAAGCGTGAGAAAAGCAACAAAAACGGAGAATGATGTGAAAGTGTTACAAGATAATTATGATAAATTACAAGATAAGTACAATACTATGGTCAGCAATTATAATAAAAGTTTAGAAAAATAAACCATAAATTATTTTATGAATCCCTACAGAATTTATACAAGGCAAACATTGGGGCTGGATAATATGGTATGGTTATTAATGATAATAATACTCATACTTTCATTAGGTTTATTAAGCTATAAAGTCATTGATAAAAAAGAATGTGTGCCATTTACTTTTAAAGTGAGAAACTTAGGATTGCACAATGATTCGGTTTTTTATGTGGGCGATATTTTATCGTTTAATGCTTCAATTGCGTCCCAAGATATTGACTGGGATTTTGGAGATAATAACGGAGCATCAGGAGCATACGTAAGCCACGTGTTTTTAAAAGAAGGACCTTTCCTAATTACGGCGCGGAGTAATTCTTTATGTTCCGTCGTAAAGCAAATTATTATAAAATCACCTCTTCCTGATACTGCTGCCCAATCACAAACATTTACAACCGGGAAAATTATTGGCAACACTTCCTTTACTATTAATACAAATCAAAAATTTTCATATCCTGTTCAGGCAAAATCTTATGAATGGAGCGTTCAAAATCAACCGGATTTTGGAATAAAGAAGGGGCAAAAGGTGTCATTTTCCTTTCCATATTCCGGTTCGTACAGGATCAAGGTCCGGCTTGATAGCAGCCTTACAAAGATGGACTATCTCGATGTGGAAGTTTTGGATGAGACAAAACCTAAACCCAAAATCGGACCCATTCCAGTATTAGTTCCCCGGGATCTTACACATGAACCTCTGCCACCAGTCAACAAAGGGGTTGTTGATTCAACATTAAATAAACCAAAAGCCAATAAATCTCTTTTTATTCCGGATCACCTCTTTTTAACTTATTTGGAACAGGTGGAGAATAAAACCATGACGATTTCAGATTTTAAAATTTATGGTATTAATGAAAAAACTCCCGTGGTCGCAAATGGTGGAGAACATCATGACTTTAAATGGCTATGCGACCAATTAACTGAGAAAAAAGAAAGCCGTAAAAAATTTGCAGGTATCACTATTTCAACCAAACACATAAATTTAGAGTCTGCAAGTTTGCAACGCATGAATGATATAGTATCAATAATAAATGTTTCCTATAATTATAAAAAGTAGGCTAACCAGGTTATTCCTACACGTTTTATTTTATAAAAATTCAGCTATCATTTGTCAAAAAAGCAAATATTTAAATTTAAAAAATTAAATAAATGGCACTTTACAAAAGAAGCATCGTTTTTTTAATTCTCTTAATAGGCGGCTGTGCTTTAAAGGGAAATTCGCAAAATATAAGCGGCGATACAATATTTGTAAACACAAGTTTGACGTTTGACCTTATACTTCCAACAAATCCAAGCAGCTTTTCTACAATTCCTGATAATACTTCATATGACATCAAACCAGCAGGAAACGATGTTACAATAACAGCAGATAAAGAAAATTTGCCTCCGGCAACTTTAATAATTTTGGAAGGTGGGCGTAAGCATAGTTTTGTTATTTTTTATAAAAAGGATATTGATTTGTCCGCTCCAAATGCTGCTGTCAAGGATTATTCTACCACAAAAAAATTACAGGATAGGGTTAACGAGCTATCATCGCAAAAAGCAGCTTCAGAAGAAAAAAAGAAAACAGCTATTAACCAAAGCGAAATTAATCATACTAAAACTGAACCCATTAATAAAAATGAACTTCCGGTTAAAAAAGAAAATGATAGTTCTTCATATTATTATTCTTTATTAGAACAAGGAGATAATTACGTTAAACTAAAAGATGATGAAAATGCACAAGTGCTTTTTGGAAAGGCACATTCTCTTCGCCCTGATGATCTGATTCCATTGCAAAGGCTTGATGAAATCAAAGCAAGAAAAAATAATGATAAATATTCGGGAATAATTACAGAAGCCCAAACTTACAAGCAACAAAAAAATTACGTACTGGCTCAGGAAGCATATAAAAAAGCATTAGATATTAAGGCTGGGGATGCATATGCGATTAAAGAATTAGAAGAAATTAATACTCTTTTGAAACAGGACAGCGTTCAAAAAGAAACACAACGGTTAAATGAATCATACAAACAATATGCTGCAGCGGGTGAAGTGGCATTTAATAAAAACGAATTACCTGAAGCAAGGTCCGCTTATGACCAGGTATTAAGTATAAGGCCCAATGACGTAATTGCCTTAGAGCGTGTGAAGCTAATTGATGAAAAAGAAAAGAAGCAAAAAGATCAGGAACAGCTTGATAGTAACTATATTACTAACGTTAGCCTGGCAGATAAATTATTTAATTCCGGAGATTATGATAATTCAAGAGTAGCATATAAAAAGGCGTTGAGTTTCATTGAAAAAGATTATCCAAAAAAGCAGATTACTATTATAGATAGAAATATTGCTGAGCGGATTAAGCAGGAAAAAGCAGACAAACAAAAACTTGCAAAAGATGAAGAGGATGCCAAACGATATGCAACTCTCATAAAAAACGCTGATACGGAGTTTGATAAAGGCAATTTCAGTAACGCTAAAAAGATCTTTAGTGATGCGTATAACCTAAAGCCGGCGGAAGAATATCCAAAAGAAAGATTAGCGACTATTGATAAAATACTTATTAAAAATGCAGCAAATGTAAAAGCAAAGGATGATAGTCTTGCAGTGGCGGATGAAACCAACAAAAAATATAACCAGGCTCTAAAACAAGGAAAGGCCTATAGTGCTAAACATGACCTTGTAAAGGCGAGAGGTTATTATGAAGAGGCTGTAAATTTAAAGCCTCTTGAAAAAGAACCGGAAAAGCAACTAC
>JBDTGD010000003.1:0-4275 GCA_039937595.1 Ginsengibacter sp.
TCATACAAATCAATATTCGTAGGCTCAAATTTTCCCAATGGGTTAAATTGCGAATAAGCATCTTTGTAATCTTTATAAATTTCAGCTCCGATGCCGGCGCCTAAAGCAGCTCCTACGCTTCCATCATTTTCATATAATTCTACTGCAACGCCAGTAGCATTTACGAATGATTGTATAAATACATCGCTCAAAAACAAATTGGCTTTTCCCGCGCGAATAATAGTCGGATGCAGGTTGTTTTCACGCATTATATCCAAACCATAACGAAAAGCAAATGCAATTCCTTCCTGAACCGCCCGGAAAATATGTGCTTTGGTATGTTTGTTCAAATCGATATTTTGAATGTGAGCATCAATCATTTTATTTTGCAGCATGCGTTCCGCACCATTGCCAAAAGGCAAGATGAAAAGTCCATCGCTTCCGGGTTTTATTTTGGAAGCTTGCGCATCCATTTCTTTATAACTTAAATTTTCACCGCAAACTTTTTTTGCCCAGTTATACATGATTGCCGCACCATTGATACAGAGCAAAACGCCAATGCGCTTTTCATCTGGTGTGTGGTTTACATGAACAAAACTGTTCACTCTTGAAAACCGGTCAGATAATAATTTATCGGTAACCGCGTAAATCACACCTGAAGTACCTGCATTTGCCGCCACTTCACCGGGCTGAAGCACATTTAATGACAATGCATTATTTGGCTGATCTCCGGCTTTATAAGTTACCTCAGCATTTTCGTTTATGGCTAACTGTTTGGCTATCTCTGTTGATATTTTTCCGT
This sequence comes from Ginsengibacter sp., assembly GCA_039937595.1. Lineage (GTDB taxonomy): Bacteria > Bacteroidota > Bacteroidia > Chitinophagales > Chitinophagaceae > Ginsengibacter. The sequence continues at coordinate 782 of JBDTGD010000003.1, forward strand.
GAGATGAAAATAATGGCTGCACTTTCGGAATCAATGAATTAGTAAATCCAAAATTGGCCATCAAATCTTTTGATATTTCATCTTTTTTAAAATCCCAGAATATCCCTTCTGATAACGCCGACGATGATGTAGTGATCTCTCCGGTTAATTTCATCGCGATGAAATCGCCGGGTAGCATTATTTTATCAATCTGGTTATAAATGTCGGGCTCATTATTCTTTACCCATGCCAATTTAGAGGCAGTAAAATTTCCGGGAGAATTCAAAAGGCACGAAGCACATTTTTCTTCACCAATTTCGTTAAAAGCATTTTCACCGATATTTATTGCTCTACTGTCGCACCAGATGATGCTGTCTCTCAAAACTTTTTGATCTTTATCCACCAAAACCAATCCATGCATTTGGTAAGAAATCCCGATGGCTGCAATTTCCTTTGGATCAAATGTTTCAGTAGCGACTAATTTCTGTATTGCCTGAACCGCCTGTCCCCACCACATTTCAGGCGATTGCTCTGCCCATCCGGATTGCAGAGAAGTAATCGGGTTTTCGGTTTCAGGGCATTGGGCTGTTGCTATTGCTTTTTGGGTAGTGGCATCTACCACAGTGGCCTTTATAAAAGAGGTTCCGATATCAATTCCTAATAATAACATTTTCTATCTTTTTAAACTTTTTTATTAATTAACCTGTCAACTTTTATAGATTCCTGGTAGCTAATTGATGATATAAATTCAAAATAATTATTGATTTATTTCTGGCTTTCATAGTAAAACAACAAATATCATTGAATCGTAATCAGCGTTTCTACAGGCTTTGCAGCACCCAATTCTTCACTTCTTTCTGAAGGCAAAGAACCTCCAATATTTATCTTTATTTCTCCTGAATTTAAAACACTTTCACCTTCTTCATTTACCAATTTCATCATGTCGGGCGTAATGGTAAATTTTACTTTTTCTGACGCGCCGGGCAAAAGGGTAATCCTTTTAAATCCTTTTAACGAATACAAAGGATCATCTGCGCCGCCTTGAAGATGGGTAAGATATAATTGCACTATTTCATCACTTTTTATTTTACCGCTATTGGTAACCGTTACTTCAGCATTAACATGCTCATTCTTTCCAATTTTTGTTTTAGATAATTTCAGATTGCTGTAAACAAATTTTGTATAACTCAATCCAAAACCAAAAGGATATAAAGGGTCGCCTTTGAAATAACGATAAGTCCTGTTTTGCATAGAATAGTCGTCGAATGATGGAAGATCGGAATCGCTTTTATAAAATGTTACAGGTAATCTTCCGGAAGGGCTGTAATCGCCAAAAAGAACATCTGCAACGGCTGTCCCTGCGGCTTCTCCACCATACCACGCATTCACAATCGCAGGTATATTTTCCTGTTCCCAGGGAATAGCCAGGGCGCTTCCCGTCATCATTACAAACACAATTGGTTTGCCTGTTGCCTTCAAAGCTTTCAAAAATTCTGTCTGCACTGCAGGTAAATTAATGCTCGTGCGATCGCCTCCTTTAAAGCCCGGTGTATTTACTTTCATTTCTTCTCCTTCGAGTCTTGGAGATATGCCGCCGACATAAATAATAACATCAACATCTTTAATGCTGTCAATCAATTTTGAAAAATCCTGTGGTTCAGTTGAAACGAAATCAGTAGCTCTTGAATAAAAAATATTTGCATTCTTCAGTTTATTTTTTATTCCCTGCAAAACTGTTGTAACAACTGATGGTTGCCCGTTGTAATTACCTAATTGGGTATTCGCATTATCTGCATTGGGTCCCAATACAGCAATTCTTTTTATATTTTTATTCAGAGGCAACAAATTGTTTTCTTTTCCGGGCATTGGAGCATTGCGAAGCAAAACAATCGATTCGTTTGCCATTTTCAAAGCAAGATCTTTGTGTGGCTGACTTTCCAAATTGGAAATTGGAATTTGTGCATATTTTACTTTACTAACGGGATCAAACATTCCTAACCTAAACCTAATGGTAAATAATCTTTTTAGTGAAATATCAATATCTTTTTCTGTCAATTTCCCATCTTTTACCGCCTGTATCAAAGTCTTGTAAGTACGATTTCCACATTCTACATCTGTACCGTGTAGCACGGCATCAGTGGCGGAACTCTCGGCATCGGGAAACATTTTGTGCGTTTCATAAAAATCATCAATAGCGCCACAATCAGAAGTTACATAACCTGTAAACTTCCATTTGTTGCGCAAAATATCTATCATTAATTTATCATTACCGCAACAAGGCTGGCCTGCATAAGCATTGTAGGCACACATTACACCGGCAACTTTTGCATTTACCACTAATTGCCTAAACGCAGGAAGGTAGGTATCCCAAAGGTCATGGTTACTGACATTTACATCAAACACGTGGCGGGTTGGCTCAGGGCCGCTGTGAATGGCATAATGCTTGGCACAGGCCGCCGCCTTTAGGTATTTTGGATCATTGCCTTGCAAACCTTCTACAAATGCGGTTCCGATATTGGCAGTCAGAAAAGGATCTTCTCCATACGTTTCCTGCCCACGGCCCCACCGGGGATCGCGAAAGATATTGATGTTGGGAGTCCAATAAGTCAAACCGGTATATCTGCTATAATCTTTTTTACGCAGGCTTTCATTGTGAATCGCCCTTCCCTCATCAGAAGTAAAATCACCCATTTGTTTCATGGAATTTACATCAAAGGTTGCGGCCATTCCAATTGCCTGCGGATAAGATGTAGTGTGATACTTTGTTCTTGCGACACCATGCAAACATTCGTTCCACCAATCGTAAGGCGGAATACCCAAACGTGCAATTGCCGGGGTTGAATTCAGCATCTGGTTCACTTTTTCTTCCAGCGTTAATCTTGAAACCAAATCATTTACTCTTTCACTGACTGATAACGACGGATTTTGAAACGGGTAATCGTCTTTATTTTGTGCAAATGCTGAAATAGAAGCCGATATAAAAACCAGCATATATAAAATTTGTTTTTTCATTGATATATTTTTATTCTTTGTGCCGGACAAATTTGTGTAACAAATTTTAATCCGTGGAAATTCCCCGCCTGCATGGCTTCAGCCGGGCAAGGTGTAATCCGTGGCAAAAAACCTTTGAGCTGAAAGCTCAAAAAAATCATTACACATTTATATCCGGCGGAAGTATAACTGCTTTCACGAGGCATTGACTATACTATCCTGCTACTCCTAACGGAGAGAAGTAAACGAAAACGGATATAACAATAGCAACCACAATCAAAGATAAAATTACATCCCATTTATTCCAGCTTGCACGGCTTGCGGCCTTGTCTGCGGCAACGGTAGTCGCAAATGTCAGTCCTTGTATTTGTGCCTCGTCCGGCTTAGGAGTGAGCAGACTTACAATCACCATTATTGCAATTGAAAATAAGAACAACAAAATGCAGAAATAAAGGAAATTGATGGTTGCAAATGAATGAAGAATACCTGTCAAATCATTTTGGAATAATTCTGTTGTTAATTTT
>JBDTGD010000004.1:0-2650 GCA_039937595.1 Ginsengibacter sp.
CCTTAATGGCTTATAGTTAAATTCTTTTTTATGACTGCGATTAGGAATCCACTAAATTTATTGCTTTACTATCTTACGCTAATGATTTAGTTCCTGATTTTTGAACCATTAAGAAGTGGACGTTCATTAAGAACAATCTTAACTATTCTTCACTGCTTAATGGTTTATAGTTAAATTCTTTTTTGTCGCTGCGATTAGGAATCCATTGAATTTATTGCTTTACTATAATCATCTGAACAATTCTAAACCATTTAAACCTTTTAAAGGTATCTCACCGGATTTCTCCTGGAATTTTTGATGTAATTTTTAATGTTCATCCAGAAAGCAAAAATGAAATAAAATATAATGGGTGAGCCCAGGGTAAGGAAGGATATATAAATAAAATACCTCCTGATAGCTGAAGTAGCGATCCCCATTTTCTCACCAATGGCTGTACATACGCCAAACACCTGCCATTCTATAAAGTGTTTTATCTTATACATTGAGCAAAACTAAAAAAATTGCTGAATAAAATAGCAAAAAATATTTAATGAACTACTCTCTACAAATTACCGGATTCTATCTTTTCCAAACCTTTAGAAGACCAGGAATTTACCCGGTCATAGCAATCATCACTGAGCGGTGAAATAAAAAGTTTTTTATCTTTTATTTTTATAATATAAGTCGCATCTTTCGAATAGCTACATTGGCTCTGTCCCGCCAGTTTTTGTATAGAAAGGGTGTCATTATTGATTTTGTAACTCATTGTTTCAATTGCGGACCCATAAGGGTAATTTAATAACAGCGTATCTGTTTTGAATTTTAAAATCATTTCTGTAGGATCAGGAATATTAAAATTTCCTTTCCAGGAAGTATTGGCCAATTGTGCGCTTACACATCTGGACGATGAAATCACAATAATTAAGATAAGAATTTTTTGCATGGTTTTTCTTTTTCTAAAATGAAAATAACTTATTCTTTTTACATTATGAAAAACAATTGGTGGGAATAAAATATATTTTCGGCATAAAAAATAGTATTCATTGATCTGCTGACCCAAAACCTCTTTGAGCTGCTTTGATTTTAATTAAATTTGCAAAAATTTTTACACCTTTTTCACTAATTAAAATACAGACAATGGTTTTTGACCTCAACATGATTAGCAAATTTTACCAGGGTTATTCGCAAAAAGTAGCAGCTGCGCGCAAATTAGTAAATCATCCGCTCACGCTTACAGAAAAAGTTTTATATGCGCACCTCTGGCGCGGAAATGCAGATTCCGCATTTGAAAGAGGAAAAGACTATGTGGACTTTGCCCCTGACCGGGTGGCCATGCAAGATGCTACGGCACAGATGGCTTTGTTGCAATTCATGCAATCCGGAAGAACAAAAGTATCCGTTCCTTCTACCGTTCATTGTGATCACTTAATACAAGCCGAGGTCGGCGCCGTGCCGGATCTTTCGAGAGCCAAGTCCCAAAACAAAGAAGTGTATGATTTCTTAGCTTCCGTTTCCAATAAGTATGGAATTGGTTTCTGGAAACCAGGTGCAGGGATTATTCACCAGGTGGTTTTGGAAAACTATGCATTTCCGGGAGGAATGATGATAGGTACGGATTCACATACTGTAAACGCAGGAGGATTAGGAATGGTTGCTATTGGTGTTGGCGGTGCTGATGCGTGTGATGTAATGGCAGGTTTACCCTGGGAATTAAAATTTCCAAAACTGATCGGTGTAAAATTGACTGGTAAATTATGTGGGTGGACATCCGCAAAAGATATCATTTTAAAAGTAGCCGGCATACTGACCGTAAAAGGCGGCACGGGCGCAATAGTTGAATATTTTGGTGAAGGCGCCACTTCATTATCGTGTACCGGCAAAGGTACTATTTGCAACATGGGTGCAGAGATTGGCGCTACTACTTCTATTTTTGGCTACGATTTAAAAATGGAAAATTATTTAAGAGGAACAGGAAGGGAAGAGGTAGCTGCTCTTGCCAACACAGTGGCTGGAGATTTAACCGGCGACCAGGAAGTGTATGCTAATCCTGAAAAATATTTTGACCAGGTAATTGAAATCAATCTTTCGGAACTTGAGCCTTATATCAATGGGCCCTTTACGCCTGATCTCGCATGGCCGATTTCAAAATTCGCAGCCGCAGTAAAGACAAATAACTGGCCGGAAGAACTGGAAGTCGGTTTGATAGGAAGTTGCACCAACTCGTCTTACGAAGATATTACCAGGGCGGCTTCTATAGCCAAACAAGCTTCAGACAATGGAATAAAAGCGAAAGCTGAATTTACGATAACCCCCGGTTCGGAGCAGGTAAGGTACACCGTAGAAAGAGATGGATACTTAACTATTTTTGAGGACATGGGTGGTGTTGTTCTCGCAAATGCCTGTGGCCCTTGTATAGGTCAGTGGGCACGTCACACCAATGACCCGGCAAAGAAAAATTCCATACTTACTTCTTACAACCGGAATTTTGCCAAAAGGAACGATGGCAATGCCAATACACATGCGTTTGTGGCTTCCCCTGAAATCACTACCGCGTTAGCTATTGCAGGCTCTCTAACTTTTAATCCAATCACAGATTATCTTACCAATCAAAAAGGTGAAAAAATAAAACTTAAAGAACCTGAAGGAATTGAAATGCCGCCAAAAGGTTTTG
>JBDTGD010000005.1:0-3380 GCA_039937595.1 Ginsengibacter sp.
GCCATGCATCACGACCTTTTAGTTTCTTGCACCCTTGAGGCCGAGGATTTGTTTCGAGAGCTAATATTTTTTATCAATAGCTTCAAAAAAAGGAGACCTTATTTTTTCAAGATTTTTTCTCGCGGCCGGCTCAATTATTACTATATAGCTCATTTAGTCCTTTGCTCTTTTATTTTATCAACCGCTTCGCGATACGGCATAAACTCTTTATCCGAGCGACTTTCTGCTGCATCAAAGGCTTTAATGTCTTCATAGTCTTCTAACTCTTCAAGCAATTGATCAAATTCGCTTTTAATTAAAAAGACACCAAGGTCACGGCCTTTTTCATCTTTCACAAATTGGGGTTTGATGGTTAAAATGCTCATGATTTATTATTTAAATATGATTTATATCCTTTTGTGAAAAGATACGAAATTTTATTTTTGCCTTACAGGTAATTTATCATTCCGCTTTTTAAAATTTAATTCTCCGCGACAGTAACCCAACTTTTTTTAAAGATTCTTATTTTAGAACTGTTCAATAACTATTTTGTCTTCTTTTACTCCAATGTTCAGAAGGCTTTTATGAATATCTTCAATCATCGCATCAGGCCCACATATGTAGAAGTATTGATCTAAATTTTTAATTTCTTCTTTGAGATAACTTCCATCTATTTTTCGGTTTTCATATTTCGGATTATCTTCTTCAGTAAGTGTGTTTATAAATTTATCACCAAGCATCTTTTCAAACTCTTCTTTAAGAATGATATCCCTTGAAGTTTTGTTGGAGAAAATTAATTTATTATTACCGATTTTATTGTCTTTATATAGCTGCCGAAAAATAGCAATAAATGGCGTCACGCCTGCACCGCCTGCTATAAATGTACCTTCACCTTTATAATGAATAGCGCCCCAAATGTCGTGGAGTATTAGTTCATCACCCACATTCAATTTACTTAGTTGATTGGTTACGCCATCATGGTCGCTGTAAATCTTAATAGTAAATTCAAGTTGGGGCCAATCATTTAGTGCGGTAAAGGTAAAAGGTCTTCTTTCTTCTTTCCATTTCGGTAAATTAATTACAATATCGGTAGCCTGTCCGGGTTTAAAAACGTAAAGCGGCGGTTTGCTGAGCCTGAATCGTTTTACGTTATGCGTTACAAATTCTGTTTCCACGATTTTTACAATATGTTCTTCGTTTGGATAATCCATGATAATTTTTTTAAATTTTTAATTCATTTTTTCACAGCATTAGAGCTTTTATGGAAAGAAAGGTTACAAAAATGATCACAAGCTTTTTTATTCGGAATCTTTCTCGCCGGGCTCTTTTGATGGAATTATGAACATAGGAATGTTGCTGTGTCTCAATACTTTTTCGGCGACGCTTCCCATTAATATTTTATCCAACCCACGGCGGCCATGCGTTCCCATAACAATAATATCTATTTTTGATTCGTCAGCGGCACTTAAAATAGCATCTCCCGTATCACCTTCTTTAATTATGGTGTTGATGGATTCATCGCCTAATCGGGCCTTAATTTTTTCCAGGTAATCCTGGGCCGCATTTTGTAATTCTACTACAGTATTCGTTTGTACAGCGCCCAGGGTGCTAAAACTATCGAAGCCCAATACAGGCGAATAGTCTAACGAAGAATAATAAGTATAATCAGCCACTACGTGCAGTAAAGTCACTTCAGCATTCATTGATTTAGCCAACGAATATCCGGATTCCGCAATACTCGTTGCTGTAGGATTGTAGTCAACTGCTATCAGTATTTTTTTCATATTTTAATTTATTTAAAAAGAAACATCTAAGCCTTATTTATTTAGAAATTCTGTTTATGGAATATTGGCGTTGCTTCACAAGAACGTGGAACAACGCCAATTCCTGTCATTAATTTTATTGCAAGAGGTCCTTTGTTTTTGCCACCACGTTTTCCACACTAAAGCCATATTCTTTCATCACTTCTTCACCGGGCGCTGATTCCCCAAACCTGGTGATGCCTATCACATCTCCCTCGTCTGTTACATATTTACACCAACCTATAGGCGAGCCTGCTTCTACGGCTAAACGCCTACGGACTTTTTTTGGAAAAACTGTTTCTTTGTATTCCTTGCTCTGTGAGTCAAATAATTCCCAACTAGGGAAACTTACCACGCGCACTTTAATGGATTCACCTTTCAATTTTTCCTGGGCTTCCAATAAAAGGTGGACTTCACTGCCGCTTCCCATTAAAATTACCTGGGGCTCTCCTTCACAATCTGATAAAATGTAAGCTCCTTTTTCGACATTACTTGCCTTTGTATATTTTTCCTGGTCAATCGTTGGAACATTTTGCCTGGTGAGAATGATTGCCACCGGGCCACCTGAATGCTCTAAAGCTACACGCCATGCCTGTGCAGTTTCATTAGCATCTGCCGGGCGGATAACAGTTACATCCGGAACAGAACGCAAACCTATCAACTGCTCTACCGGCTGGTGGGTAGTTCCGTCTTCACCCAGTCCGATGCTGTCATGTGTGTAAATAAATATCGGCCGTATCTTCATAATAGCGGCAAGCCTCACAGGAGGTCGCATGTAATCTGAAAATATAAGAAAAGTAGCACCATAGGGAATAATTCCTTTTGTAAGTGCCATTCCATTTAAAACCGCGCCCATCGCATGTTCACGAATTCCAAAGTGGAAATTTCGACCGCCATGATTAAGGTCTGAGAATGATTGGAAATCATCCAGGATGGTATCTGTAGAAGGGGAAAGGTCGGCAGAACCACCAATTAATAATGGAAGTTTGGCAGCAATTGCATTTAATGTTTTTCCTGATGCTTTTCTTGTGGCAACTCCTTTAGCATCTGCTTTGAAAACGGGTAAATCATCTTTCCATCCTTCTGGCAGTTTTCCGGCACTCAATAATTCATATTCTGCTGCTTCCGCAGGATATTTGTCTTTATATTTTGCAAAAATACTTTTCCAGTCTTCTTCTTTTTTGATGCCGGCTTTCCCTTTCGTACGGTAATAATCCAATACCTCATTAGAAACGACAAAACTTTGATCAGGATCAAAGCCAAAATTTTCTTTTACCAAACGCACTTCATCTTTTCCCAAAGGAGATCCGTGGGCGCCCGCCGTATCTACTTTATTCGGACTACCAAAACCAATATGCGTGCGCACTTTAATCAATGAAGGCCTTTTAGTTTCGTTTTGTGCTTTTTGTATTGCGGTGAAAATTGCTTCAGTATCATTTCCGTCAGCCACCGATTGCACGTGCCACCCGTAGGCCTGGAAACGTTCCGTTACATCTTCGTCAAATGTGATGGAAGTATCGCCTTCAATGGTAATTTTATTATCATCGTACAAATAAATAAGATTGCCCAATTTAAGATGGCCTGCCATGGACGCAGCTT
>JBDTGD010000006.1:0-3827 GCA_039937595.1 Ginsengibacter sp.
GCCAATTTTAATTTTGTAGATACAGCAGATGGATATTCAAGATGGGTGGCGGGCAATCATGGCGGTGAATCTGAAACCATCATTGGCAATTGGATGAAAAAAAGAGGCAACAGAAAGGACATCATCATCGCAACTAAAGTAGGGGCAGATATGGGCAACAGTAAAAAGGGGTTGAAAGCAAACTATATCAAAGCGGCTGCGGAAGCATCTTTAGAGAGATTGCAAACAGATTATATTGATCTGTACCAATCGCATCATGATGATTTGGACACTCCCGTTTCTGAAACGATGACGGCATTCAATGAATTAATCACAGAAGGAAAAGTGCGTTACATTGGAGCATCCAATTTAAGTGCGGAGCGAATTAAAGAATCCAATGATTTTGCGCGAAAAAATAATTTGCAACCCTACATAAGTTTGCAACCGTTATACAATTTATACAGCCGCGAAAAATTTGAGAACGAATATCTGAAGTTAGTGAATGACGAAGGTTTGGCAGTCCTCCCCTACTATTCATTGGCAAGTGGCTTCCTGACAGGAAAATACAGAAGTGAAAAAGATTTGGATAAAAGCCAGCGGGGGCATGGGGTGAAAAAAAAGTATTTTAATGAGAGGGGGTTTAAGATATTGACGGCGATGGATAAAATAGCGGCCGAACAAAAAGTTGAGCTATCAGAGATTGCTATTGCATGGCTGCTTGATAAACCATTCATAACTTCGGCAATTGCAAGTGCTACAAAAGAAAAACAATTGGATGAATTAATTCATGCAACTAATTTAAAATTAAGCAAACAGCAAGTGAATGCTTTAGATGAAGCAAGTTCTTACTAAATTAAAATTCTTAATTTTCAATTTTTAATTTTCAATTTTCAATTAAGAAGTATGGAATTAGGCATCATGACTTTTGCAGATATGGCACCGGAAACGCTTCCGGGCAGAGGAATTAACGCATACCAGCGACTCAAAGATCTAATGGAAGAGATCAAACTGGCAGATCAGTTGGGGCTTGATGTTTTTGGCATTGGTGAACACCATCGTCCTGATTATGCCGTTTCTTCTCCGGCAATCATTTTGGCCGCAGCGGCAATGGTTACGAAAAATATTAAACTCACGAGTGCTGTTACGGTATTGAGTTCCGATGATCCGGTGCGTGTGTTTCAAAATTTTTCTGAGGTGGATCTTTTGTCCGATGGACGTGCTGAGATCATGGCGGGCAGAGGTTCATTCATCGAATCTTTTCCTTTATTCGGTTTTGATCTGGATGATTATGATGCACTGTTTACAGAGAAATTAGAACTATTGCTAAAAATAAACAAGGCTGCAAAGGTTTCATGGAAAGGAAAGCATCGCCCTTCGTTCGAGAATCTTGGCGTGTATCCAAGACCGTACCAACCGGCTATTCCTGTTTGGATAGCAGCCGGAGGTACACCTGCCTCAGCGGTAAGAGCCGCCACACTTGGTTTACCATTAACGCTGGCTATCATTGGTGGAAGGCCTGAACAGTTTGTTCCGTTTATCAATCTTTACAAGGAATCCTGGAAAAAAGCCGGCCACGATGCATCGCAGTTACAATTTGGCGTTAACAATCATGTCTTTATTGGTGAAGATTCCAAAAAAACGGGCGATGAATTTTATCCTTATTACGCCACTATGATGGATCGGGTAGGCCGCGAAAGGGGCTGGCCACCACATACCAGGCAGCAGTTTGAATATTCACGTTCCCCCAGCGGTGCGTTGATGGTAGGTAGTGTTGAGGAAGTGATTGACAAAATTTTATATGAACATCAATTGTTTGGTAATACCCGTTTCCTTGCGCAGGCAAGTATAGGTGATGTGCCGCATAGCCTGGTGATGAAATCTATTGAATTGTTTGGAGACAAAGTAGCGCCGGCTATCAGGAAGGAAGTAGGACTGAGGAATAAAATTGAAAAGGAAGTGGTTCAATAAATGCGCCCCACCTGGATTGAAACCGCGGTCTGACGCCAGGCGTACCGACCGCTATCTTTTAGCGGTCGGTATCGGAGGTATAGATTCTGACAGCAAAAGAACAAATAATCTTGAAATATGTTTTCCTGGAAAATATATTTCATCAAAAAGAATTAATTTTAGAAAAATAGAAGAAATCATGATTGCAGAATTAAAGGAAGTAATTACTAAAGTAGAGAAATTAAATAATGAACAACAAAAGCAGATTGCAAAAATGCTTAATGAAGAAATTGTTTGGGATACTACATTAAAGAATAGCAAAGCGCAATTAAGAAAGTTGGCCCAGGAAGCGCTTGCAGAACACAAAAGCGGTAAAACTCAAAAAAACGATTGGTAATTGAAATCAGTTACCACAAGCAGGTTTAGAAAATGTTTAAATAAACTTCCTAAAGAGGTTCAGGAAAGAGCACGTCAGGCTTATCAAATTTGGAAGCAAGATTATAATTATCCAAGTCTCCACTTTAAGCAATTAGATAATAAACAGCCAATTTATTCTGTAAGAGTAGGATTATCTTACAGAGCACTTGGTGTAAAAGAAGAAGAAACCATGATCTGGTTTTGGATTGGTTCACATGAGGATTATAATAGTCTTATTTCTCAATTTTAGTTATCCAATTGACATAACTTAATAGAATCTGAACCCATCATTTCTCTCATATAAAGTTTAAATCAATCCAAGAGTAAACGAATAAATAATGAAGATTCTTCTTTAAGCAATTCAGAATATCATTTCATAACCAACAAATTTTTGCAAAAAATATGGAAGAAGTAAAACTAACATTAGATGAAAAAAATCATGGGCATTTTTACATCAATGAAAATGATCAGCAAGTTGCAGAAATGGTGATTGGCATTGCGGAAGATGACCTCACGGTTTATCACACAGAAGTTTTGCCACAATCCGAGGGAAAAGGTTTGGCCAAAGAATTATTAAAAATGATGGCAGATTATGCAAGGAAAAATAATTTAAAAGTGATAGCACTTTGTCCCTATGTGTTCGCTCAATTCAAACGCCACCCTGATGAATACAGCGATATTTGGAAAAACAGGTGATTAAAAAAAAATCTAAAATAAAAAATTATGCAACACGCGTGGCCTGCTCTTTCTTATAAAAATGGTAAAGCAACATACGATACTTTGCACATGTTTACCCAGATTGTTGGCAAGATAAAATTGGCAACACTACCGTGGGTCAATCATTCATGGCATATTACTTTATACATTACTCCTACAGGTTTGGCCACGCACAATATGCCTTATCAAGATACGAACTTCCAGATCGATTTTAATTTTATCGAACACCAGCTAAGGATCACAACAGATAAAGGTGAGCTCAGGGAATTTGACCTGTATGGAATTTCGGTGGCTGACTTCTACAAAAAAATATTTGAGGCACTTGATGACTTAGGAATCGAAATAAAAATAAAACCGGTTCCTGTAGAATTGACAAATCCGATTCCATTCAAAGAGGATACCATACACAGTACTTATGATAAAGACCAGGTTACTGCTTTTCATAATGCCTTATTGAAAATACAGGATGTGTTTATGGAATTTCGCAGCACCTTTAAAGGAAAATGCAGCCCGATACATTTTTTCTGGGGAGGTTTTGATTTGGCACTATCATTCTTTTCCGGGAGAAGGGCTCCCAAACATCCCGGAGGAGTCCCTGGAATGCCGGATTGGGTAGCGGTAGAAGCCTATTGCAGAGAGGTAAGCAGCGCCGGTTTTTGGACTGGCAACGATACGTTTCCGGAGCCTGCATTTTATTGTTATTTATATCCCGAACCGGAGGGTTACAAAGCAGCAAAGTTACTTCCTGCCGCGGCTTATTACAATAC
>JBDTGD010000007.1:0-5757 GCA_039937595.1 Ginsengibacter sp.
TTGTAGAATTTATTCCTCAGTTTACTTTGCTTTTTATCACAAAACGTTCCTGAAACGATAATTTTACGTTATCAAAAAAAAGGCATAAAACTTTCATATAATAAATTTCACCACTTAAAATAAATTGTATGAGGCCAATATGGACAGGCGCAATAGGTTTTGGACTGGTAAATATTCCGGTAAAAATGTATAGTGCTACAGAAACGAGCAATCTTGACCTGGACATGCTTGATAAGAAAGATCATGCACATATAAAGTACATGCGTGTAAATGAAAACACAGGCAAAGAAGTAGATTGGGAAAATATTGTAAAAGGCTACAAATACAATGACGATTATGTGGTGCTTGATGATAAAGATTTTGAGGCGGCCAGTGCAAAAAAGACAAAGACGATAGAGATATCTGATTTTGTAAAGGAAGAAGAAATCAGCAGCCTGTATTATGAAACGCCTTATTACCTTGAACCGGATAAATCGGGTACGCGTCCCTATAAATTATTATTAGATGCTTTAAAAAAGACAAAAAAAGTAGGCGTGTCCACATTTGTAATGCGCAATAAAGAAGCGCTCGCTATTTTAAGGCCAGATAAAAATGTAATTGTTTTAAATAAAATAAGATTTGAGCAAGAAATAAGAAACCCTGAAGAACTGGCACTTCCCAAAAACACCGAAGTAAAGCCAGCAGAATTGAAAATGGCCATCACATTGATAGACCAGCTTACCGGAAGATTTGACATCTCAAAATACAAAGACACTTATAACGGCGAACTTTTGAAACTGATAAAAGCGAAAGCAAGTGGTAAGAAGATCAAAGCTCCACAAATGAAGGTGGTACATAACAAAGCAAAAGACCTTATGGAACAGTTGAAGGCAAGTCTTGATGTAAAACGGAAAAAATCTGCATAAAATGCCATTAACAACTTATAATAAGAAAAGGAATTTTAAAGAAACATCGGAGCCTGGAGGCGAGGTGAAGAAATCGGCTTCCAAACTGATTTTTGTGGTACAACGCCACAAGGCATCCCGATTGCATTACGATTTCAGATTAGAACTCGATGGTGTTCTTAAAAGCTGGGCGGTTCCTAAAGGCCCTTCATTAAATCCTAACGTTAAAAGGCTGGCTATGATGGTGGAAGACCATCCTTATGATTATAAAGATTTCGCGGGCGTAATTCCCGAAGGGAATTACGGCGCAGGCATCGTGGAAATATGGGATAGCGGTACTTATAACGACATCGAAAATTCTTCTGAAAAGGTGGCCGAAAAAAATCTTCGGGCTGGTTTGAAATCGGGCGATTTTAAATTTCAATTGTTTGGTAAAAAACTAAAAGGCGAATTTGTTTTGGTGAAATTGAAAGGTAAAGATGATAATAGCTGGCTGCTGATAAAACACAGAGACAAGTACGCTGTAGATACTGACTATAACAGTGAAGAACAAACGCCCAAAAATTCTCCCATCAATAAATGGCTGGAAGAAAATAAGAAGCCAACGAAAAAAAAAAGTCCGGCAAAGTAAATAACCTATCAGCTCAGGCAAAAGGAATTGTTGGCGGGGACGCCAACAACAGCAACAACAGCGCTAAAAAAATTACTCATTTTATAAAGCCGATGCTTGCCAAAGAAACTGACAAAGCCTTTGATGACAAAGATTGGCTTTTTGAAATAAAGTGGGATGGTTACAGGGCTGTTTCAGAAATCAGGAAAAAAGTTGTCTTACTGTATTCCCGCAATGGGCTCAACTTCCAGGAGAAATATCCCATCGTAACGGAACAATTAAAAAAAATAAATGCAGAAGCAGTTCTTGATGGAGAGATTGTCGTTTTGGATGATGAAGGAAAACCTGATTTTCAATTACTGCAGCATTATTCCGAAAACCCTGACAGACCCATTCAATATTATGTTTTTGATTTATTAGAATTGAATGGACATGATACTACGGGTTTAAAATTGACAGAGCGAAAAGAATTGCTTGAAAAGCTAATTCCAGAAAATGAAGTCATCAAATATTCCGATCACATTGTGGAAAAAGGGAAATCTTTTTTTGAAGTCTCTAAAGAAAAAGATCTTGAAGGCATCATGGCTAAAAAGATGGATTCAAAGTATTACGCTGGCAAAAGGACTTCGGACTGGCTAAAAATAAAAAATCATAAAACCGCGGAAGCAATCATTGCGGGATTTACAGAACCTTCGGGAGCCAGGAAATTTTTTGGTGCGCTCATCCTTGCTTCCAAAGAAGGCAAGAAATTAGAATACATCGGCCACACGGGCACCGGATTTAATCAAGAGTCTTTAAAAGAAATGTTTGATTTGCTCCAGCCGCTTGTACAAAAAGATTCTCCCTTTGATGAGAAAATAAAAACCAATGCTCCCGTAACATGGGTAAAACCAAAATTGATTTGTGAAATAAAATATGCTGAGGTTACGGCGGACGGCAAGTTTCGACATCCTGTATTTCTTCATCTTCGCGATGATAAAACTATAAATGAAATAAATGTGGAAAATATAATAAAGGCAAAATTGCCTGGTAAAAAAAAGCCGCCATTGGCCAAAAAAGAAAATGCAAAATCAAGTGCTCCATCAAAGGAAGTAGAAGAAAAAGAGACGGATAAAATTTACACATTTGGTAAAGCCAAAGTAAAAATTACCCATCCTGACAAAATATATTTTCCTGAAGAAAAAATTACCAAAGGCAATGTAGTTGATTATTATATTTCCATGGCAGAATATATTTTGCCTTATCTGAAAGGCAGGCCGGAATCACTTTTGCGGAATCCTAATGGTATAAATGGAGAAAGCTTTTTTCAGAAAGACGCGGCTGGTGAAGTTCCTGGTTATGTAAAAAGTAAAAAGATTCATTCCGATTCGAACAACAAAGAAATCAATTACATCGTATGCGATAACGTGGCGACCCTTGTTTATTTAAATAATTTAGGATGCATAGAAATGAATCCATGGCATTCAACGGTACAATCTTTAGATGAACCTGATTACCTGATGATAGACATTGACCCTTCTAAAAAAAATACTTTTGACCAGGTAATACATGTGGCGCTGACCGTTAAAAAAATTCTGGACAAAGCTGGTGCTGAATCTTTTTGTAAAACATCTGGTGCTACCGGAATGCACGTGTATGTGCCTACCGGCAAAAAATATACTTTCGAACAGGTGAAGGATTTTGCTTACCTGGTTTGTATGTTGGTTTATGATGAATTGAAGGATTTCACTACGCTTGAACGAAGCCTGTCTAAACGAAGCAGTAAACATATTTACATGGATTATTTGCAAAACAGGCGAGGGCAGACTATTGCATCCGTTTATAGCTTAAGGCCTAAACCAGGTGCGACCGTTTCCACACCGCTGTTGTGGAAAGAAGTAAAAAAAGGTTTATCTCCTAAAGACTTTACCATTCACAACTCTTTGGCAAGGGCGAAAAAAATGGGAGATATTTTTAAAGGTGTTTTAGGAAAGGGAATTGACTTGAAAATGTGTTTGCAAAACCTGGAATAAAAGCAGCCACGAATTTCACGAATTGCCACGAATTAAAATTCGGAAAAGCCACGAGCATTCGGTGAGGATTTAAAACAATTTATTTTTCATTGCAGTAAGCAAACAAATATGGGAGATTCCTCTTTTTGAAAGTCGGATAGTAAATCAACAATTATGAAAGTTTTTAGTTTTATAAGATTAGGTACGACAGAGAAATTGTTAAGTTGAAAAAGAGTTTTCACTCCGGCCTCATAAAAAAAGCGTTAAGAAAATTTGGATGAATGCCGTTAAGAAATGAAATGGATGTTACTGTCGCCCATTGTTGGATATCGCTGGTAAGTTGCAATATAGCTGGGATATATTCTATCGCTTGAGCTAATTTCATTTTAGGCAATCATTCAAATTTTTAGCTTTCTTTATGCAGCCTTGATTTTTTTTGTTACTTTTTTGTATCAAGACAAAAAAGTAAATGAAGAGTAATGCAATGCCGATAAGAGTTTAAACTTAAAATGCCTAATCCTATAGTTTTAAATCGTAATCTTTTTCTTTCTGGCTATGATATGCCAGGTATCTATAAGATTTCCATTTTCAATTACGTTAGCTTCATCATATAAAGCAACGGTTGGGCAAATGTGATAAGGAATGCCATACAATACATCTCCAACATGAATATTATTCCAGTCTTCTACATTCACTACCAAATGTTCTTCGCTTTGTGATTTAACCTCGTAATTCTCTAAGTTTAAAAAAAATATTCTTTTTGAAATTGGGTTTTCTGCGGCAACTGATTTGTGTCCCAGGTCGGTTGTGATCAATCCGGGTGCGGGTTTGGAAACTACTCTTGTTAATAAAACCGCTGCAAATTCAAAAGGTTGTTCCTTTAACAAGGCATCATATCCATAATCCCAAAGCACGCAAGTGCCGGGGCTACAATATTCATTTTTATATAATGCATGGACGGTAAACGTTGGTGTGCCCCCTGCAATTATTTTTACATCCTGCAAATTAGAATTCTCAATT
Source organism: Ginsengibacter sp. (assembly GCA_039937595.1). Taxonomy (GTDB): domain Bacteria; phylum Bacteroidota; class Bacteroidia; order Chitinophagales; family Chitinophagaceae; genus Ginsengibacter. The sequence continues at coordinate 4,506 of JBDTGD010000007.1, forward strand.
ATTTGTTGCTTTACTGCATTCACCATAACAAACGCCTCGTCAACTTTTTGTTTCCGTATTTCAAAATCTTCATCGCGAATATGGCCATCATAAACATGTAATCCCTGGAAATTAATGTTTGGTAATTTTTGTAATTCCAAAAAAAGATTGAAAAGAGAATTGCTGTTGGCGGAGACACCAACAACTGCAGGTGCTATTCCGGTTCTTTGCATCCCCGCGTCGACATCAATGAAGACATTGGCAATAAATTTTTCTGCGGCGAATAAGTCATTCAACATCTTTGCAGAATCAGTGTTGTCAATTAAGGAAGCAAACTTAACTTGTGGATATTTTTTTATTAACGAAAGAAGGCGTTTTGCTTTTGAAAAATTAAGTTGATAGGCAATCAAAATATTTTCGGCTCCCGCTTCGGCAAGCATTTCTGCTTCGGCGATAGTTGCACATTTAAATTGAGAGATGCCGGCAGCCAGTTGCATCTTTACAATCTCCGGCATCTTATGCGTTTTTACATGAGGTACCAATCTTTTGGCATCTCCAGCAATCTTAACCATGGTTTTAATATTGGATACCACGCGATCCTTATAAATAAGCAATGCCGGAGAATCAATTTCATCCGGATCATTTAGTTCGTACCATTGTTTTTTATTCATTGTTAACTTGTATCTCTGTTACTGATTGAGCGATTATCATTTCTGAAGCTTCATTAGAAAGTTCAAATATTGCTTCAATTTCCACTGGAATATTGTCGGGCAGTGAACCCATGCCCACCGCGCTTCGTACGCCAACACCATTTCCATTGCCCCAGATCATAGCAAATAATTCGCTGCAACCGTTTATCACAAAAGGATGCTGCTGAAAATCCGGCGTACAATTCACCATTCCCAGCACTTTTATAACGCGTTTGATTTTATTAAGGCTACCAAGATTGGCTTGCAACGTACTTAAAATGGTAAGTCCTACCTGACGCGCTGCAAGCTTTGCTGCATCTGCATTGATATCAACACCTACTTTTCCTTTTATTAATATTCCGTCTTCTAAAACAGGTCCATGGCCTGAAACATAAATAAGATTTCCAACCTGCAAAAAAGGTTTGTAAACGCCTTTCGGTTCGGGTGCCGGAGATAAAGTAAGTCCGGAAAGTTTCAAAAGTTCATCGGGAGTTTGGGGCATAAAAATATATTTTAAGAAGTGGGTTTATAAAATGGAAGGTAAAGTTTTTAGCTCGTTTATTTTTTATAACTTGTTAAAAAAA
>JBDTGD010000008.1:0-3053 GCA_039937595.1 Ginsengibacter sp.
ACTTCCCCTTTTTTAACTGACGATAAAATTGCTCCTGCATTTACCTGCGCCTCAACTGCTTTCCCATAAAAATCGGTTACCCTGTAAATTTGTGTTTCACTTACGTCTATTTGCAACATTTCTTTAATCACTTCATTACTTTTTTCATAGCTGTCTAACTGCCCACAGTACGTCATTAATTGTTGCATTCGCGGACTTATTTGAAACTTATTTACCGCCTTACTGTACGGATGCCTTTTGGCTATTGTCACTTCCCCAAACACGGTTAGAGTTTTTTTTCTCCTGTCTCCAGGAAGTTCGCCTAAATTCTTTTCAAAAATCTCTCGCCCCATTTCTCCCCATATTTTTATAAAATCATTTTCGTAATCATAAAAACTGTCGGCCTTATTCAACACATTAAGCTCATCATAATGAGCAGATACCGCTTCAATCAATTGTTCTTTTGTCATGATAATGGGTTTTAGTTCCCGTAAATTTACATTTTCTTATGCGACAATTTGAAATGCACCCATAGAATCCGGATTTTAATTGTTGTACCTTTATTCACATAAATTGAATGTAAATGAATCAGAAAAAAAATATTGGAAGATTTATTGTTTCAGACCCTAAAATTTGTCATGGGAAATTAACGTTTAAAGGCACCCGTATTTTTGTCGATGACGTGTTAGATATGGTTGCAGAGGGGCTTTCATGGAACTATATTATAGAGCAATGGCACGGCGCTGTTACTAAAGATGCCATAAAGGAAGCGGTCTTATTAAGCAAAGATTCTTTAATGCAACAAACGGAAAAATTAATCTGTGCCTGATACATGTACTTACTCGATGAGAACATAACCAGAGACCAAAGAGAACTTTTAGAAAGGTGGCACTTTCAGGCTAAACAAGTTGGTGTTGATTTTGGAGTAAAAGGAATAAAGGATGAACAGATTGTTACTTTGCTTCAGCAGACAAATGGAATACTATTTATAACAAGAGATAGTGATTTCTTTAAAAAAGAATATTGCCATTCCAAGTATTGTATAGTTTTTTTGGATTTAGGAAAATACGAAGTTGCTTATTTCATCAGAAAATTTTTAAAACATCCATTGTTTAATAGTAGCAGGAAAAGAATGGGGAAAGTAATTAAAATAAACCAGACTTTTATTCAATACTACAACTTAAAGTCAGATGATTTAATCACTTTAAATCAGAATTAAAAAGTAAATTATTAAAATTTTAGGAGGAAAATAATAATGAAATTTTTTTTAAAATTATGGATACTATTTTATTGAATCGAATCACTACAAATCCTTTAATATTGGCAGGTAAACCTGTTATACGGGGAATGCGAATTTCTGTAGAACAAATCTTAAAAATGTTGTCTCGCGGAATTTCACATCAAGATATAATACAAGAATATCCTTTATTGGAAGAGGATGATATCAAAGCTTCGTTGGTTTTTAAAAATGAAAAAAAATAATTTTCTGTTTATAAAAATGGAAAACTAAGAACAAGATAACATGACAGAAAACGAAGCAACCTTCAAAGCGAAAAGCACCATTAAAAGCGCTGACCTTGATCACAGGAAGAAGATTAATTTCAATATAGGAAAATACAATGCTGCGGTACCCCAGGGGAAATTGCAATTTGCAGATAATAACCTGGTAAAAGAGAGAGCAAAAAATATAAAATGGAAGGCCCTGGAAAATCTCGATCAACATTTGGAAGAATTTGAAATGCATTTTACCAAACGTGGTGGTAAAGTGATTTGGGCAGAAAATTCACAGGAAGCCTTAGACGAAATTCTCAATATCTGCAAAGAGAAGAATTGCAAATCCATAGTGAAGAGCAAAAGCATGGTTACCGAAGAAATTCATCTAAATCATTTTCTGGAAAAGAATGGAATAGAAAGTGTAGAGACTGATTTGGGAGAATATATTCAGCAACTGGACGGAGAACCTCCGTACCATATTGTAACTCCTGCGATGCACAAAAGCAAAGAAGATGTTGCCAAAGTTTTTGAAAACAAATTAGGAACCCCGTCTAAACTCTCTCCACAGGAATTAACGCTTATAGCCCGGGGTAATTTGAGGGAAAAATATGTGCAGGCAGAAATAGGAATTACCGGCGCTAATTTTATTATCAGCGATATCGGAGGCATTGCTATTACTGAAAATGAAGGAAATGCTAGGCTAAGTTCTGCATGGCCGAAAACACATATTGTAATTGTCGGCATAGAAAAAATGATTTCTTCAATGACTGACCTTGCATTGATGTGGCCGCTTCTGGCAACTTATGGAACCGGGCAGAAAGTGACGGTTTATAATAGTATTATTTGCGGGCCGAGGCAGCCTGGCGAAGCTGATGGGCCCGAGGAGATGTATGTTATTTTTTTGGATAATAACAGAACTAATATTCTTGCGAGCGAGCGCCAACGCGAAAGCCTTTATTGCATAAGATGCGGAGCTTGCTTAAATGCTTGCCCCGTATATAAAAATATTGGAGGCCACAGTTATGGAACTACTTATACAGGCCCGATTGGAAGTGTAATAACTCCAAATCTAAATGGACTAGAAGAAAATAAACATTTGAGTTTTGCATCTTCACTTTGCGGAGCATGTACAGAAGTGTGTCCTGTAAAAATAAATCTGCACGAATTGTTATTGGTAAATCGCAAAGAAAGTGTCGAACAGGGAATGACCACTTTTTCAGAAAAGATGGCATGGAAAATTTGGAAAGCAGCTTCATTAAAAAGAGGCATGATGAACATGGGAAATGGTGGCCTGAAAACAAAAGTAGTAACTATGCTTTTTAAGGATTGGGACAAACACCATGCTCCTCTTGAGTTTAGCAAAAAGACCTTTAATGAAATGTGGAAAGAAGAGAGAAAATTAAAATAGTTTTTTTAATAGGGTTATGTCCAATTTGCGTTTATTTTGAATAAGATGTGAATGTGTGTGATTTCCATAAATTGTGATTGAGTCAATAGAAATCCTGTTTAATTCTCGGTTTACTGTAGGATAATTACTTGCCGAAGTTGAACTTAATATTTTCATTGCTTAGATAAGATAA
>JBDTGD010000009.1:0-4052 GCA_039937595.1 Ginsengibacter sp.
CCCATAAATTTATGATCACGGGAAAAATTAACCGCTTGCTTCAGCTGACTTATAATTTCATAGTCTCCTAATATTTGAGAATCCAATCCACAGCCAGCCTGATGTAAATGGACAATGGCATCCATTCCATTTTTTATGTAAGCCATTTGCGAAAGAAGTTCAAAATCGCCTGAAGACTGGCTATGAAAAAGTTCTAACAGGGATGATACGTTTTTGGTGAAGCCATAAATCTCAGTGCGGTTGCAGGTAGAGAGCACAAACATTTCATCCAGGCCATACGAAGGAGCCAATTCTAAAATGGCTTCATATTGTTTATACGATATAGAAAATTGTCCTCTTGTCGCCACATCTGTATTTTTATAACTAATGCCCACAACGAAGAACTCAGCGGGTAAATATGTCTTATCGAAACTCATATTATTTTTTTATTAGCCTTCAAAGTGATTTTAAAAAAGGCCTCCATGATTATTTTGAAGGCCTTCTTTTGGGGTTAGGATTCAATCTCCAAAACTTATTATTCCTGCACTATTTGGCTTCGTAGTGATTCGACAATTTTACCTACGCTTATTAAAGCCGGAGTGGTAGCAGGAACACCTGCCTGGGCCGCGCCTGTAAAAAGATCTTTTTCAAAAGCGTCCATATCACCATTATCCACTTTGCCGGTCATTCTCTTATTTGTGGCAGGGTTATGCGCAGCTACCATACTAAGACCTGTATATTTATAGTCTTTTGCGCCCGTGCCCACAGATACAAAATCAGTTAGATTCTTGCTGAATTCCTGAAGGCCGCTCATATTTCCACCGTTTAGCTCGGTCAGTAATATAACGAAACTACCGTTGATGGCGGTGTCGGCTGCTACTACATATATGGTGCTGTCTAAAATACTGCGAATCAACAGCCTTCCTTTTTCAATCATTTGTCCTGAATTGGCAGGGTCGGCAACCATGGCGCTACCGCCAAGTGAATCATAAAGGGTGGGCATTGCCTTGGTTGGCGTGTCATCCTTTTTACAGGATTGAAAAACCACTAAAGAAAAGCTCAGTGTGATGATAGATACGATGATTAAATTTTTCATTTTTTTTGTTTTGTAGATTAAGAAATAGATGGTTATTAAAAATTTTGTTTGACAAATGATGAGATCTTTTGAGTAATACTTTCGGGCAGTGCGGGGCAACTGTTTGCGATTTCTTCTTCAGTGGGAATATATCTTTTAGCATTGTAGTTAAAAGCTGTGTGAAATTTATTTACGATCTGGTCTCCCGAAACTTTCGCTGGATAAAAAGTGAATATTGCTATTTGTGTTTTGGGATTTACTAATACATGATACACTCCCTTTTGCTGATAGAGCCAGGTCTTTATGCTATCCGCATCTTGCTGGTTCAATGAATTTTTAATATCAATTCTAGCCATTATAATTTTGTGAGGATTCGTAGCTTTGGGCCTCGTTACCCAGTAAATATGTATTGCCAATACGATGGTAAGAATGCCAAACACCATCATGATTCTACTGAATATTTTTTTACTTTTTTCCTGTGACATGGTCTTAGATTTATGATTAAAATGATTCTTTTACTTGTTTCCTGTTAACAGTTACGAGAAATTGGTAATCATGGATTTATAAACCTGAAGAATTCTTTAAATAGATGGAAAAATTGATGTTAGCGGTCTATACCGAAGGTAAGGCCGTGGGTTCAGTTCAGAAGAAAGCAGAAACAGTAAACCAACCTGTCTGCCGGCAAAGGCATGTAAAAAATAAGGATTTTATTTTTTTTGAAAATAATATAAAACGAATGATGCGGATGTGGTTTTACAGTAAAACAGCAATTAACCAGCATTTCTATTTTACCATTGATATAACGTATAAGCTTATACGAAAGAAGAAAAATTTGAATTTTTGAAGTTTTACCGGGTCTTATAATTTCGTTGGTGAGAAGCCTGGACGATAGCTTGTTCTTTTGAGAGGAATATTCATAAAGACATTTGGAACTTTTTGAAGCGATTGGTGCAAGCGGTTGGCGCCTAAGATCAGACCGCGGGAACACCTTAAAAAAAAAGTAGAAATCGGGAACGATGGAAAATCTAAAAAAACCCGTGAGACAGGGATTGAGGTAGAAAATAGTAATCACGGATTTATCAATCTGAAGATTTTTTTCAATAGATGGAAAAATTGATGTTAGCGGTCGTTACCGAAGGTCAGGCCACGGGTTCAGTGTAAGAGGAAAACAGAAACAGTAAACCAATAAAGAACAAGGATTCTTGTTTTTTTTGAGTAAGACAACCAATAGCCCCAATTTCTATTTTATCATTGGGCGCATAACGGGAAGGCTCAAACGAAAAAAAGAAATCAATTTTTTAGATTTTAACTGAGGTAAATTTTGGTAAAGCGGAGATTATTATTTCCCATTCCAGACTTTTAACCCTTCTGAAATATATTTTTTCACATTTTTATCTACACTCATTATTGAATAGTTATTTTGTATAGCAAGCCAAATCAGCATCCGGTCGAATGGGTCTTTATGGTAAATTGCCTTTAAATGGTGATAAGTACTGGTTTCCTGTCCTGAAAGATTTTCAATTTTAAATCCTATTTTCCCACAAGCCTCAGGTAAATCTTCCGGTTTAAAACCGATGATTTCCAGCTTACCCAATGATTTCTTTAATGAAACTTCCCAGAAACTAACAACGCTTACGATGATTGAATTTTCCGGGTTAGTAATAACTTCTTTTGCATTTGCGGATATTTTTTTTGAATCCGCAACAGACCAAAGCATATAATGAGTGTCAAGAAGGTAAATCATTGTGCAAGAAATTCTTCCTCTGTTATTTTAAAATCTTTATGAAATTTTATTTTAGCTTTTTTGTCCCATATCCCAATTTTCCTCCTGGATTGTTTTGAAGTTTCAGGCACCAGTCTGGCTACAATCTTTTTTCTTTTACCATATAAAATGGCAAATTCTTCTCCCGATTCAACCTTTTTTAATACCTCAGAGAATTTATTTTTTAACTCGCCCACATTTATTGATTGCATAATAAAAGACTTTCTCTAAAGATATTGTTTTCGTGTCAAGTTGACAAATAAATAATTCTTGTTTATTTTAAATAAAAACAATAATACTTTATTCCTTCTCAAAAACCTTCTCGCCATTCACAAAAGTCATCAGCACTTTTGTATTTACAATATGTTTTTCATCAGCCTTCATCAGGTCTGTGTCAAGCAAAACAAAATCAGCGAATTTCCCCTTTTCCAAACTTCCTTTTTCATCTTCTTCAAAATTTGCTTTAGCAGCCCAAATGGTCATTCCGCGAATAGCATCTTCACGGCTTAATGCATTTTCGATCTGGAAACCGCCGTCTGGCCATTCTTTGGCGTCCTGGCGAAAGACGGCTGCATAGAAGGTTTTGACAGGCGAGATGTCTTCTACGGGAAAGTCCGTACCAAGCGGTATCCAGCCGTTTTCATTTTTTAAATCATTATTGGCATAAGCATATTTTAATCTCTGTTTTCCCAGGCGATCGCCTGCCCAATACATATCAGATGTGGCATGCGTGGGTTGAACTGACGGAACAATATTGTAGTCGCCAAAATAATGGAAATCATTTTTATTAACTACCTGGGAATGTTCAATGCGCCAGCGTTCATCATTTTTACCTTTTAAATATTTCGCATAAATTTTCAACATCATCCTGTTGGCAGAATCGCCAATGGCATGAGTACACATTTGAAAACCATGTTGGGAAATAAGATGAGCCATGGAGTCAAAATGTTCTTCTGATTTTAGCAGAAATCCGCTCCAGCCGGCCTTATCGGAATATGGCTTTAGCAAACAAGCGCCTTTGGAACCCAAAGCGCCATCAGCAAACAGTTTGAACGAGCAAACATTCAAACGGTCAGTTTTTATTTTACCATTTGCAAAAAGATAATCATAATTTTTCTTGTTGTCACTCATCATGATGAACATACGCATTTTAAGTTCATTACTTTTTTGCAGTGAATCAACAAATAAAGCAGATTCGTAATCAAGGCCACAATCAACGATGGTAGTAAGCCCCGC
>JBDTGD010000010.1:0-5726 GCA_039937595.1 Ginsengibacter sp.
GCGCCCATACTTGATTCTAAAGGAAACATTGATGAATCCAAATTAAAGCAAAGAGCTCCTGAATCAATTAATAATGAAGACAAAGAAGCGGATTCCACTGAAACGGAACATCCTTTATTCAGCAATCCACCCTATTAAAAAAGGGAATTATTTGTTTTGAGTGTCTATTAAAAATGTTCCCAGGTCAATTACCTCTCCTTCTTTCATGATAAAAGTTTCCAAATCAGAAAGGTACAGGTTAGACATTACCTTGCTTCTAAAAATTTCTTTTTTATTTCTATAAACCACAAAATAAAAGTCGGGCTTATCATCAAGATTAGCTAGTCCCGAAAAATCTTTTTTAGAAAAAAGAAAATTAGCGGTTCCCTGTTTATCAGGGAAGCTTTCGCCCAGGAAATCATCATTAAAAACATCTTTGCCATATAACCTCACCGCGAATTCGTCTCCACTTATTGGCTTATCATTTCCTTTACCTATAAGGCGAACCCTTACCTCGATATTCATTTCTTTGTTTAATGCTATTCCGGGCATATATTAATTTTCTGAAAAGTAAGTTTTTTTGTTTATTCAGCCAACGACGTAAATATAAATCTGTGATAATTGTTTGTTTACTAATGACCTGGCAAAAATCCTGTTCACTAAATGTTTGGGACTGAAATGCAGAATGAATGAAGAATCACCCAACAGCAGCATTAGGAGAATTTTATTTTTCGAAAAATAAAAAACCGAAACAAGGCACTCTAATAAAATATTTTATTTCAGCAATTATCACCTGCTGTGAAAATAATGAATGCCAAAACAAAACCTACAAAAATCAGTAAGCGAACAAATATTACTGATTCCTATTTTCTTCCAACTCACTTATCAAACGACCTACCAGGGCGGTCCATCCCGTTTGATGACTGGCTCCAAGCCCGTTGCCATTATTGCCATGGAAATATTCATAAAATAAAACGAGGTCCCTGTTTTCCGGCTTATTGTAAAACCAATTTTCTCTACCATTGACCCTCCTGTTTCCTTCTTCATCTTTTTCAAATAAGCTGATTACTCTTTTGGTCAATTCATCAGCAACCTGTTTCAGATTCATTTGATTTCCTGAGCCTGAAGGATAATCCACCAATAAATCATCGCCATAAAACTCTCCGAATTTGCGGATAGAACGGATAAGAATATAATTGATAGGAATCCAAACCGGGCCACGCCAGTTCGAGTTGCCTCCAAAAAAATCCGAAGTTGAATCTCCGGGATCATAATGGATGCCGTACTCAATGTTATCTATCCAAACAGCGTAGGGATTGGCCTCATGGTATTTGGACAATGCGCGTATGCCGCCGGGAGAAAGAAACTCATCCTCATTTAGCACGTGATGCAATATTTCTATCAACCTGTCCTTTTTAACAAGGGAAAGCAAAAATTTATCGTGATTAACGTGCGTTTCATTAGGCCAGAAAAGATTATTTTTTTTCCGGTATTTTTCAAACCATGTTATTCTTTTTTTAAAGTCAGAAAGTTTATCCAGAACTTGTATTTCAATAATCGAAACGGCAAACAAAGTAGTAAGGCCAACAATAGATTGAATCCTTAAATGAATCGGATTTGTTCCGTCTTTTGATAAAAGGTCATAAAAAAACTTATCCGTATCATTCCACAATCCGTACTGATTTAAAGCTTCAGAAATCAAGATGAAATGTTCAAAAAATTTGGTACCGGTATCTTCAAATGTATCATCGACCATGGCAATTTCCAGGGCCATATCCATCATATTTAATGCATACATTCCCATCCAACTGGTGCCGTCAGCCTGCTCCAGGCGATGGTTACCGGGCATTTCAATGCTCCGGTTAAAAACACCAATATTATCCAGTCCAAGAAAGCCTCCCTGGAAAATATTATTGCCGCTGGCATCTTTACGATTGATCCACCAGGTGAAATTAATGATGAGCTTATGGAAAACCTTTTTTAGAAAATGAATATCACCTGTACCTGTTGCTTTTTTTTCTATCCTGTAAACCTGCATGGCCGCCCAGGCTTGCACGGGAGGATTTACGTCACTAAAGTGCCATTCATAGGCCGGTAATTGTCCGTCAGGCTTCATAAACCATTCCCTCATAATTAACACCAACTGGTGCTTGGCAAACCCTGCATCCAGCATTGCCATTGGAACGCACTGGAAGGCCAGATCCCACGCCGCATACCAGGGATATTCCCATTTATCGGGCATCAGGATAATATTCTGATTTTTTAGATGCCGCCATTCATGATTTCTTCCGTGAAGTTTACCATCATTGACAGGAGTAATCCCATCGCTGGTAGTAAGCCATCTTTCAACATCGTAGTGATAAAATTGTTTACTCCAAAGCAAACCGGCAAACGCCTGCCGCTGTATATTTTTTAAGTCGTCAGAAATATTCGTTGGTAAAATAGCATTGTAAAAATCATCGGCTTCTGCCTTGCGGGTTGCAAAAATATTTTCAAAGCCCTCTTCAAAACCATTCTCAAGTTCTTTGTCAGAAAGACGCAGGTAAATGGTCTTGGATTCTCCCGCGTTAATATCGAAATCATATATCGGAGCAAATTTCGTCCCGGAAGTATTCTGACGCAGCGCCTTCACACGCTTCTTTTGAATGATAGCATCGTGAAAGGCATCTTTTACGAAAGGTGTTTCATTAGGAACGCCTGAAAGCTTTTTTGTATTGGTAACATTATCTGTAAAATAAGTGCCTCTCGATTTTGGAAAGTATAAATAATAGGTTCCCAACCGCTGATGCGTTGCCTTTACCGTTGTTTTATTGAAAAGTGTTATAAGAGGTTTCTCTGTTAATTTCTCATTGCTATGGCGATTATAAAACCACAAGGTTGGAAGCAATGTAATTCCCGCGCTTTCCGAAAACCTGTTATGAATATCAATTTTAATGAAAATATCCCTGGAGTCCTGTTTAGCGTAAGTTATTTTTACATCAAAATATTCATTGTTATCAAAAATGCCCGTATCTAATAACTCATACTCAGGCTCGCCTTTTGATCGTTGTTGATTTTTGATTTTTAGATCCTCATAAGGAAATTCTCTTTGTGGATATTTGTACAAATATTCCATATAATAGTGCGTAGGAATATTATCTAAATAATAATACAATTCCTTTACATCTTCTCCATGATTGCCTTCTTTATTCCCCAGCCCGAATAATCTTTCTTTTAAGATTGGGTCTTTGCGGTTCCACAGTGTTATTGCAAAGCAAAGATTTTGAAAAAAATCCGATATTCCGGCAATACCATCTTCACCCCAGAGATAGGATCTGAAATGAGATTGATCAAATGGGAAATAATTCCACGCGTCCCCGGTGTATCCATAATCTTCGCGCACTGTACCCCACTGTCTTTCACTTAAATATGGTCCCCATTGTTCTAAAGGAATATGCTTTGGTAAATTATCTTTGAGGCGTTGATGTTCTGCTGTCATTATTTTAAATTCTCTAAACTTATTTTATAGAAGTTTATAATTTCATTTTCAAATAGTCACCTGGAATCTTTTTTATTTTATACAAAAATGCTTCATAAAAAAATTACAGAATAGTGTCAAAGATACACTCAATTTTATTTGACAATTAGAGGTGCTGTCATTATATGAAAAACGGAATTATTGAAGTTAAAAACAGGTATAAAAAATTATAAAAAAAATTTAATGAGGGCGAGTTACTCTTTTTCTAAATATTCTGAAACAGGGAAACAGAAATATTTATTATTTGTGTGTTTACTACCGATTCGTTAATTCATCTTCACTCTTGGGTCAATAACTCCATAAAGAACATCCGCCAGAATATTAATCAATACAAAAATGGTGGCTGCAAAAAGCACAGAGCCCATTACAACAGGATAATCTAATTTTTCCAAAGCATCCACAGTTACTTTGCCAATCCCCTTCCATCCGAAAATGTACTCTACAAAAAAAGCTCCCGCAAGCAACTCGGCAAACCAACCTGTAATAGCCGTCAACACAGGATTTATAGCGTTTCGCAACGCATGATCAAAAATAACTTTTGTCTTGCTTAATCCTTTTGCGTATGCGGTTCTGATATAATCCTGTTTAAGTGTATCAAGCATCGAACTTCTTGTCAATTGAGTAATAATAGACAATGGCCTGATGCCAAGTGTGAACGCCGGCAAAATTAAATTTTGTAAAGTCAGGTATCTTTTACCGGTTACCTGGTCTATATTAAACCAACTTCCCGTAAGCGATAACCCGGTATAATCATGTAAAACGAGGCCGAACAGGTAAGCGATAACGATCGCCATAAAAAAAGAAGGGGCTGAAATGCCAACCACACTTGCAAATATGGATGAAGTATCTAACCAGGTATTTTGATTTACGGCCGCCAATACGCCAAGGAAAATGCCAACGATAACAGCAAAAAACATCGCGGCAAAGGCAAGCATGATCGTGCCGGGCAATGCTTCCATCAATACTTCTGTTACCGGCTTTTTGGTTTGATAGCTTCTACGCAGATAAGGGATTTTAATTCCGAAACGATAACTGCCAGGTTTTGTGCCACCAATAAAAAATCCATGCAGATCTTTATCTTTTATTTCTTGCTGAGAATGAATAGCGATCGGCGAAATATCATTTATATAAAAAATAAACTGTTTCCATTTTGGCTGATCGAGATATAATTCTTTCCGAATATTATCCATAGTTTTTTTATCACCGGTTTGTCCCAAAACCATCCTCGCCGGATCGCCAAACGCCTGGAAAATAAAAAATACTATCACAACCACGCCTGCCAATACCAGCACACCATAACCTAATTTTTTTATGAGAAGTTGGAACATTTATTATTTATAGTAAAAATGAAACCTTAAATTTTAAATAAATTTTAAATCTGCAGGATTTCGATGGCTACTCCATATTGTCAAAACGCGAATTTCTGTTTCAGTATCTTCATAGATTATAAAATAATCCCTTATTATTCTAATCCGATATTTTCGCTACCTGCTTTCTTTTTAATATTATAAATTTTAGATTCGAATACTTTTGCCCAAATCATTTTAACCGCATGCAAAAATGCATTTCTAATTTTTCACAACATTTTTAAAATCTGCCCATCCCCACTTGTTTTTTATGACCGGTCCTTTCATTAAATAAATCTCAGGATCTGTGCGGACAGCGGTTTTAAAGGAAGTGGCATCAAGGCCTAAAACCGGGATATTAAAATGATTTTGCGTATTGAAAAAATTATTAGCCTGTGCTGTTTCGGGAGTCACTATGTATAACAGCCTGTTGTTCTTTGTAGCATGATCATAAATATTTGAAAAATTGTTAAACCATTTATCGGTATTTAAAAAACTTTTTACATAAAATAAATAGAACGATGCGTCTAAGCTTAATACTGCTTCGGTTGTGTCATTTCCTGATAAGGAGGTTAGATAAAAGTCTTTGATCGGAGGTTCATTATTTTTTCCTTTCTCAATTATAAAATCTTCCCTGCTCACGAATTGCCATGAAGAATCAGGAAGATCCTTGATGGTAAAATTTTGCTTCTTTCCATCTTTTTCATAAACAAACCTGTAATCTTTTTTATCGGGAACCGCGTTAGCAGGCATTTTTCGTAGTTGCAGAATGTTACCTCCTTTTTTAAATGGAAGACAATCCACCGTAGGCAAATGACGCATTACATGCCATTGATAAAACAAAACTAAAATGCAGGAAATAAATAAAAGAAACATATTTAAAG
>JBDTGD010000011.1:0-3283 GCA_039937595.1 Ginsengibacter sp.
GAATTGAAAAATTTTACGGTTCCTGTGTTTTTGTTGTCCATTGTAATGTATTGTTTATAAAAAATTAACTGCAAATATAGCGTAAAATAATTCTCAGCATATTTTAATTCCGAATAATTAACTTTTATAGTAGGAAAATATTATTAATCTGCCACACAGTAAATGAAGAGATTCCTAATATTCCTATTCAGTTAAGGATGTTGTGGCAAATCCATGGCTTGATTATGAGTACTAAACACTTCCCTCATAAGCTTCGCGTCGTATAACCCATCTCTTCCCATTCACGTACCTTTGATAAAATAAAAAAAAATGACGACACATACTTTATCACCTTCAAAAACTGAAGAAAAAATAAAAGATTTTCTGCCTTTGCTGGGTACAGATTATGTGGAATTTTATGTAGGAAACGCAAAGCAGGCAGCACATTACTATAAAACAGCTTTCGGTTTTCAATCATTGGCTTATGCAGGCCCTGAAACGGGCATAAGAGACAGGGCCAGCTATGTGGTAAGACAAAACAAACTAACCTTTGTGCTCACAACCCCACTTCACTTTCACAATGAAGTGGCCGAACACATAGCCAAACACGGAGACGGCGTAAAAATGCTGGCACTGAAAGTGGATGATGCTACAAGCGCCTGGGAAGAAACTACTAAACGCGGAGGCCAAAGCTATATGAAGCCAACCACTTTGAAAGATGACGATGGAGAAGTGATAATGAGTGGCATACATACTTATGGGGATACGGTGCACTTATTTATCGAAAGAAAAAATTACTTGGGCGCTTTTATGCCCGGTTACAGAAAATGGGTGAGCACCTATAATCCCCCGGAGACGGGACTCTTGTATGTAGATCATTGCGTGGGAAATGTGGGCTGGAACCAAATGAATCCCTGGGTAAAATTTTATGAAGATGTGATGGGATTTAAAAACATACTAAGCTTCGATGACAAAGATATTTCTACAGAATACTCCGCGCTGATGAGTAAAGTGATGAGTAACGGTAATGGATACGTGAAATTTCCAATCAATGAGCCGGCGAAAGGAAAGAAAAAAAGCCAGGTGGAAGAATATCTTGATTTTTATGGCGGCGAAGGCTGTCAGCATGTAGCCTTGGCTACCCATAATATTATTGAAACAGTCTCCGAATTGCAAAAGCGCGGTGTGGAATTTGTAAAAATTCCTGAAAGTTATTATGCAACGGTTTTAGACCGCATAGGACACATAGATGAAGATTTAAAACCACTGAGTGAACTGGGAATTCTTATTGATAAAGATGACGAAGGGTATCTATTGCAAATATTTTCTAAACCGGTAGAAGACAGGCCTACCCTATTTTTTGAAATCATCCAAAGAAAAGGAGCGAAAAGTTTTGGCAAAGGAAACTTCAAAGCATTGTTTGAAGCGATAGAAAGAGACCAGGCCGAGAGAGGGAATTTATAAAAATTTGTTGGTACGCGGGTGCGGCGATCTTCAGGCATAAAATCCGGGAATTTTAAAAATGTTTACAATACGCACCCGGTGCACAAAACGGGCGTGCTTACAGGTCTCCACACAATTCCTGCAATGGCGTTCTTTAAAAATTGGTTAAGGTATTTTAACAGGCTTTTTTATTTCAATAAAAAAATTAATTTTACGTTCATATTCAGGAATAATTCTCCCACAAAACATGTTCGCATCTATATTCAAATATTTTATTCTTTTATTTCTTTGTTTGAACTCTGGCTCAATTTGTATTGCACAGGATGCTTATCTCCCTATTAAAAAAGAAACTTTCAAAATGCCCGGTGAATTAGGCATAAGGGCTGATTCTTTGCAAAGTGAATTCAAGGCTAAGGGACTTAAATGGCCCGCCAGGTTTGTACTTATAAGGAGTTTTAAATACGATGGACAATTGGAAATTTGGGTAAAAAATGAAGTTAAAGAAAAATATAAACTCTTTAAAATATATAAAGTTTGCCTGCAAAGTGGAGCAATTGGGCCTAAAAGAGTTCAAGGTGATTACCAGGTACCGGAGGGTTTTTATTACATTACAGAATTCAATCCGAACAGCGCTTATCACCTCGCGTTGGGCCTCAACTATCCAAATGTTTCCGATAAAATCCTGAGCGATCCCTCAAGGCCTGGAAACGGTATCTATATTCATGGAAGTTGCGTTTCGATTGGCTGCATCCCGGTAAATGACAACGACATTGAGGAAATATACGTCATCGCGAGTGCTGCAAAAGCAAGTGGCGAAGACTTCATCCCCGTGCATATTTTTCCAATCCGCTACAATAAAAAAAGTTCCTGGGAATTT
Source organism: Ginsengibacter sp. (assembly GCA_039937595.1). GTDB lineage: Bacteria > Bacteroidota > Bacteroidia > Chitinophagales > Chitinophagaceae > Ginsengibacter. The sequence goes on from JBDTGD010000011.1 coordinate 2,300, forward strand.
TTTGAAAATTACACGGTGAATAACCCTTCCCTTAAAGAATTTGATCTCACGCTTAAAGAAGCCTATGATAAATTTGAGGCTACCAAACAGCTCCCAATAGTATTAGTTGATTCAAAGGGAGACTATGTGATTGATTGATTTTTTCAATACATTTTTATTCTTTTTGAATTCCAAATATATTTTTGTGGTCGAAAACCGAATTAATTGGCACTAAACAATCTACCAGCCGAAAGCCAGCCACATCAAGACGAAAACTATATCTCTGCCAAATTTATCCCTCTAAAATTTTATTATACGCTAGGAAATTTGCAATGTTTTATCCGGTCCCGGGATTCCGTATTTAATGACATATTTGTAGAAAAAAACTATCAGAATCACTCACATCTATTTATTTAAGTTCTATAACTCTCTTCAAGATTGACGGTTACTAACATACTTAAAGTGGCATAATTATTTATTTGATTTGAGCAGAAATTTTGTTCACCTAATAAATTAAAACGACATGAAAAAGATAATTTTAGTTTTAGCGTGCACCCTGTTTTATTTTGCTTCACAATCGCAGGTAAAAACAGGTGCCGATAAATCTTCCAAGGCATCGGTCAATGATTACAAAACTTATGGCTGGTCTTCTGAAATAGAGCATATTCCGTCCGAAAAAGTTTTTGTAGCTCCCAATGGGATTTATGTATTTAACAACGAATCACTGAGAGAAAAAATAAAGAAGGCGATTGCGTTTGAGCTAAGTGCAAAAGGCTATTCTAAAAATGAAAGCAGTCCTGATATGATTATTCTTTTTAGAGTGACTGAACAACCAGGAACCTTATTGACCAAAAATGGCTATGATGATTTTTGGGATGAAGACCAACAGGGTGGAAACGGGATGCACCGTACGAAAATTGCCGCAGGTACATTATTAATTAATGTTTTGGATGCTAAATCTGATAAAGTTGCATGGCAGGGATATTCGTCCGGAATCTTGAAACC
>JBDTGD010000012.1:0-4142 GCA_039937595.1 Ginsengibacter sp.
CCTGCTGAATGGTTTTAAATTTGGAAAGCTGTAGTTTGTCAATCTTTTTTCCATCCCTGATGATAAGGACGCTGTTAAAAGTCAGCTGCTCATACACAGGATCGAAATTTACAGAAATCTCAGAACCGTTTTGGACACCTGCTTCTGATAAGATTTTTATCGTCCGCTTGTAATAACGCGATTGATTGCGAAGAGAAACCTGCCTTTCAATCCGAAGGTTCAACAGGCCATCCTCAGCTTCGGATTCCAGCTTTTGATTATTATAGTCAATTTCATTTACAGTTACCCAGGCAGGAGCGTTTGCGGTGCTCAATTTTGAATGTTGCGCTTCGGAATTTAGAGAAATAATAAGCAAAAGCGGAAATAAAAGCTGGTGTAAAAGCAGTTTCATTTTAGTAATTAACGAACACTTTGATTTTTTATTTGTTGGTAATTGTCAACGTTTATATATGCAGAGAAACGCTAAAATACATCCTTATTTTCATTGCCAAACCAAATTATTAAACAGCCGCCCATAAATATCGGCAACCGCATCGCTTTCAAAAAACTGTTGAGAATTACTATTAAAAAATATTGAAATATTGTTTATCTTTTCATGCTAAAACTAAAACAAATGCAAAAAAGAATTATCTTAACGGTCGCCATTTTTTGTGTAGTCTTTGGTTGTAATAATCAAAACACTTCTTCAACAAAAGAACTAAAACAATATACGGCGAACCAACTTTATAACAATGAGAATTTAAGTGGCATTGCATTCAATAGTGATGAATCTAAAGTGCTTGTGAACAGTGATAAGACAGGAATACAAAACCTATATGTGCTCACGATTTCAGACACTTCAATTCGACCACTCACTAACTCCATCAAAGAATCATTTTATGGCATTGATTATTTGCCCGGAACGAACAGTTTCCTATATGCGGCAGACCAGGGTGGTAATGAAAACGATCACATTTTTCTACAGAAATCTGAAAATTCTTCACCCGTAGATGTAACACCATGGCCTGGAAGTAAAAATTCTATGCATAGCTGGAGCACAGATAAAAAGGCAATGTTTATACAGAGTAACCGCCGCAATCCGAAATATTTTGATCTCTGGAAAGCTGATACGTCTAACTGGGATTTCAAATTGTTTTATCAAAACGACTCCGGCTATAACGCAGGGGCTATTAGTAAAGATGAGCGCTACATTGCACTCACAAAAGATATTACAACAGATAAAAATGAACTTTATTTATTCGACCACCTGAAAAATTCGATGAAGCGGATCAGTAATGACAATAAAGCTACGTGGAATGTGGCCGCATTTGAGAAGGGCGACAGCATCATGTATTATATCACCAATGATGGGGATGAATTTTCTTATCTCGTGAAATATAATATCAATAACGGTACCACGCAAAAAATATATAGTACCAACTGGGATGTGGCAGGAATGAATCTTAGTGAAAATGAAAAGTATTATACCATTTTTGTTAATGAAGACGGTAAAAATAAAGTGTTGCTATTTGACCATGCTACCAATAAAGCGATTGACTTTCCTGAAATAAAAGATGGAAACGTATTGGGCGTAATGATATCGCCATCGGAAAAAAATATGTTGCTCTGGGTAGGAAGCAGTCGCAGCCCGACCAATCTTTATAATTATACTTTTGATACAAAAAATTTAAAACAACTTACTCAAACACTGAACAAAGAGGTAAATGAAAATGATTTGGTAAGCGCCGAGGTAGTACGTTTTAAATCCTTTGATGGCAGAGAAATTCCGGCTATTTATTATAAGCCACTTAATGCGTCGAAAGACAGCAAGGTACCTGCTATTTTGTGGATTCATGGTGGTCCAGGTGGGCAATCCAGGATTGGATTTTCAAACTATATTCAATATTTGGTAAATCATGGATACGCAGTACTGGCTGTTAATAACCGCGGCAGCAGCGGTTATGGAAAGACGTTTTATAATCTTGATAATAGAGATCATGGCAATGGCGATCTCAAAGATTGTGTTTGGGGCAAAAAATGGTTGCAGCAGCAGGATTATATTGATACCGGAAAAATAGGAATACTTGGTGGAAGCTATGGTGGATGTATGGTACTTTGCGGACTGGCTTTTTACCCGGAAGAATTTAAAGTAGGTGTTGATCTTTTTGGCGTAGCCAATTGGTTGCGCACTTTGCGAAGTATTCCGCCGTATTGGGAAAGTTTTAAAATGGCTTTGTATGATGAAATGGGCGATCCCAATACAAGCGATTCTGTAATGTTGAAAGCAACATCACCGTTATATAATTATCAAAAAATAGACAAACCGCTGCTCGTATTCCAAGGGCTGAATGATGTAAGAGTTTTGCCAATTGAAAGTAAAGAAATAGTCGAGGGCGTAAAGAAAAATGGTGTTCCCGTAGAATACGTTACGTATGCGAATGAAGGACATGGTTTCACAAAGAAAGAAAATCAAATTACCACCGGAGAAAAGACCTTAGCTTTTCTGGATGAATATTTAAAAGGAAAAACAGCGATTAAAAAATAGTAACGTGTTATTAAATGCATGTGAAAAGCCGGGATGATTTGTTCCGGCTTTTTTTAATTTCAAAAATTAAATACCCCCGAAGGAAGACATCTCACTCTCCGGGAAATAAAATTAGGAATTCATGCTATTTGTTGTTCTACTGCTTTCGCATGATTTACTCTATTCGATAATCATAGTGAGGGAGTTGAAGTACCTTTACGCTTATGTATGTTGCACAAAAAATTACATATCCTCTATTTTGTAGCCCTGCTTTTTAGCTTTACTTCCTGCGCACAGAATATTTCAACAAAACAAAATAAAAAATTTATGTACACTAACGCACTGATACACGAAACGAGCCCATATCTGCTTCAACACGCCCACAATCCTGTTGACTGGTACCCATGGGGAGAAGAAGCCCTCAACAAAGCGAAGAAAGAAAATAAAATGTTGCTGATAAGTGTGGGATATGCAGCGTGCCACTGGTGCCACGTGATGGAGCATGAAAGCTATGAGGATACTGCTGTCGCCAACATCATGAATGAAAATTTTGTTTGCATTAAGGTTGATCGCGAAGAGCGGCCCGATGTGGATCAGGTTTATATGAACGCAGCCTATCTCATTAATGGCAGTGGTGGATGGCCTCTGAATGCTTTGACGATGCCTGATGGAAAGCCCTTTTTTGCCGGTACCTATTTCCCACGGGCCAACTGGATACAACTGTTGGAATATTTCTCAAACCTATACAAAACGGATAGAGCAAAGATGAAGGATCAAGCCGATAATCTTGCAAAGGGAATAAGAGATATTGAAAATGTACCATTAAATGAAAGCAATATTTCCTTCAGCATAAAAACATTGAATGAAATGTTTGATGGCTTTAGTAAAAAGGTAGATGTGATAAAAGGCGGTACCGCCGGGACGATGAAATTTCCGATGCCGGCTACCTGGGAGTACCTTTTGCAATACCACTATCTGACTGGCAACGAAGACGCATTGAAAGCAGTAGAGACCACTTTGGATAATATGGCCAAAGGCGGCATCTATGACCAGGTGGGTGGTGGGTTTTCCCGGTATGCAACCGATGCCTCGTGGCATGCGCCCCACTTTGAAAAAATGCTGTACGACAATGGACAGTTGATAAGCCTTTACTGTCACGCTTTTCAGCTTACCGGAAATCCGTTGTATAAAAGAATTGTTTATGAAACCATTGGATTTGTAAAACGCGAACTCACTTCTCCCGAAGGAGGATTTTATTCTTCGCTTGACGCTGACAGTGAAGGAAAGGAAGGAAAATTTTATGTGTGGACGAAAGATGAAATCCAAAATATTTTAGGTAAAGATGCAGATTTATTTAATGAATATTTTGGTATAACAGATAAAGGAAATTGGGAAGCAGCAGAGAATATTCCTGATATCAATATGGGCAAAAAAGATTTGGGAAAAAAATACAATCTAACCCATGATGAATTGCTTCAGAAAATAGATTCTTTAAAAAAACTTGTATTTGAGAAGAGGAAAGAACGTGTTCGTCCCGGTACGGATGATAAAATATTAACCTCATGGAATGCACTAATGGCAAAAGGTTTGATAGATGCGTATCGTGTTTTTGGCGATACAAATTATCTTTCAACCGCAA
>JBDTGD010000013.1:0-4919 GCA_039937595.1 Ginsengibacter sp.
AATCGCAGAGATTTGGAAACATACCGATCCGGCTCATCCAAGTGACGAGAACGATATAGTGAGAGTGCAAGATGATTTTGGAAGATAATCCTGGTAAAATAAAAAGCCCCGACTAAGGGGCTTTGTGGTGTGGGGCGGGATCGAACCGCCGACACAAGGATTTTCAGTCCTTTGCTCTACCGACTGAGCTACCGCACCAATTTTTAAATTTTGTTCCGGTGCTTTGTTCTACGTCCCGAGGGGCTATTGGAAGAACTAAAATGGGCGGCAAAAATAGAATTATTCAGTTAAAATAAAAATTCATTTTTTTAACCCCTAATTACCGTATTCGCATAAAAATTTAATCCGCATAATTTTCAGTTGCTCCAAAGTATAATTGCCATCCGAAAGTTCTTCTTTTGCTATCTCAAGACTGGAAGTTTGACAGCCTTTAAAATAATCGATTATCTCTTCTCTCTCATATTCCTCCATCAGATCTTCGATAGCATAGTCAAGATTTAGCTTGGTGCCGCTCGCAACAATGGTTTCCATTTCTTCCAGAAGTTCGCTGAGTTCTAAGGTTCTATTTTTGGCAATTGTTTCCAATGGCATCTTCTTATCAACATTCTGAATAATAAAAACTTTATTACTGTTTTTGTTGACAACGCTTTTCATTATAAAATCATCCGGCTTTTCTATATCATTTTCCTCTACATATTTCGCTATTAGATTTACAAAAGGCCTACCGAATTTTAAAGCCTTTCCTACACTTACTCCCTGGCATTTTTCCAATTCTTTTAAAGTGGTCGGGTACAACGTAGCCATATCAATCAAGCTATTTTCCAAAAAAATAACAAAGGGTGGCAGGTTACGTTTTTTTGCTTCATCGCGTCGCAAATCCTTTAATAATTCAACTAGTCTTTCATCTGCCGAAATGGTTTCACTCGTGTCCGCATGATCATCCTCTTCATCTCCATCTGTTTCATAGATATGATTCAACGCTATTTTAAAAGAGGTTGGCTTTTTTAGGAATGCGTCTCCCTTCTTTGTAATTTTCAAAACGCCATAGTCTTCTATGTCCTTTTGTATCATATTAGCAAGAACCATCTGCCTTATCAGTGAATTCCAAAAAAGTTCATCCTTCTCCTTTCCGGTGCCAAATTCCGGCTTTTCCTCATGCCTGTACATTTTAATCTGTGGATTCAACCTTCCAATAATTACCGGAATCATGTAAGTAATCGGAAAGCGTTCTTCCAAAGAACGTATTGCTTTTAACGCAATAAGAGCTTCGTCTTTTGCTTCTATGAGTTCCTTTGGGTGTTTACAGTTATCGCATTTACCCCCGCAGTTGTCTGCTGTATAAAGTTCACCAAAATAATTAAGCAAAACCTTTCTTCGACAAACTGCGCTTTCAGAATAAGCAACCGTTTCATTAATCAATTGCGCTCCAATTTCTCTTTCGCTCAACGATTTATCACGCATTAAATGCTCCAACTTGGCTACATCCTTATGAGAATAATAAAGCAAACATTTTCCCTCAAGACCATCCCGCCCGGCACGCCCGGTTTCCTGGTAATAGTTCTCAATTGATTTCGGAATATTATAATGGATCACAAAGCGTATATCTGGCTTATCAATGCCCATTCCAAAAGCTATAGTTGCTACTATAACCTGGATATCCTCTCCCAGGAACTGATCCTGCCTGGTTGCTCTTAATTTTGTGTCCAGCCCCGCATGATAAGCTACCGCCTTTATACCATTCGCCATTAAAGTTTCTGCAAGTTCTTCAGTTGTTTTTCTATTGAGCGTATAAATAATTCCACTTTTCCCTTTGTTCTGAGAAATAAATTTCACCATACTTTTTATGGCTTGTTCTTTTTTGACTTTGGGTATTACTTCATAATACAAATTAGAGCGGTTGAAAGAAGAAATGAAAATATTGGGATCCCTTAACCCAAGATTTTTCAGAATATCACTTTGAACCTTCGGTGTGGCAGTCGCCGTTAACGCAATAACAGGAATTTTTTCATCTATTTGATCCATTATTTCTCTTAGCCGCCTGTATTCCGGCCTGAAGTCGTGTCCCCATTCGCTGATACAATGCGCTTCATCCACGGCAAAAAAAGAAATTTTTAAATCTTTAAAAAATTCTACATTTTCTTCTTTAGTCAAAGTTTCAGGTGCCACATAAAGCAGCTTGGTATTTCCCGAAACGAGATCTTCTTTTACAATCTTTTGCTGTCCTTTGTTGAGAGAGCTATTTAAAAAATGAGCAATATTATCAATACTACTATACCCTCTAACCAGGTCAACCTGGTTTTTCATTAGGGCGATAAGTGGCGAAACAATAATAGCACACCCTTCACTTATAATAGCCGGCAGCTGATAGCAAAGGCTCTTGCCGCCACCAGTAGGCATAATAACGAAAGTATCCTTGCCCGATAAAAGACTATTGATAATTTCCTTCTGTGGTTCTTTAAATGAACTAAAGCCAAAATGATTTTGAAGATGTTCCTCCAATATACCCCCACTGGATTGCTTTGTAGTTTTACTTTTAGGTTTTAATGTCTCGGAATTTGATTTTGGTTTTGTTGTAGGCATGGTTTTTCTTTTCTAACTCACGGTATTAAGTGGTCAAAGTTAATTTATTGTAATTTAAAACGTAGGTTAAAATATCCTTCATACTTTTCCGCTTAAAAAACAATCATCAATTGGTTAAGGTACGATGTTTTTGGGGTATTAAGCAAATTAGTTTCTTTGCTTAACCGTTCATTTAAAGTAGGTTTGCATTTTTTTAAAATTAATTTTTATTAATGAGATAAAAAAAGAATTGGGTTTCCGAACAATTTTTTAAATGAACAATAAAATTATCCATAGCGCTAAGAAAACTATTTCAGATGAAGCAATAGCAATTGCCGGCCTTGTTGATTTCATTAATAATGATTTTGAAAAAGCGGTTTTAAAAATTTATTCCTGCAAAGGACGCCTGATAATAAGCGGTATTGGAAAAAGCGCTATTATCGCTCAAAAAATTGTAGCCTCTTTAAACAGTACAGGAACGCCATCCGCTTTTTTGCATGCAGCAGATGCCATTCACGGTGATATAGGAATGGTGCAAAAAGAGGATATTGTGATGATCATAAGTAAAAGCGGAGATAGCCCGGAAATAAAAGTCCTGGTTCCCTTAATAAAGAATTTTAAAAATACGATAATTGCAATATGCGGTAATATGCAAAGCTACCTGGTAAAATCAGCTGACCTCGTTTTGAACACCACGGTAAAAGAAGAAGCTTCGCCTCACAATCTGGCACCCTCCAGCAGCACTACCGCTCAAATAGTAATGGGTGATGCGATTAGCGCTTGCCTTATGGAATTGAGAGGATTCGATTCAGACGACTTTGCCAGATTTCATCCCGGAGGCACCCTGGGAAAGAAATTATACCTGCATGTAGGCGATCTCTCTGTTCACAACGAAAAACCTTCCGTAAAATCTGAAAGTAAATTAAAAGAAGTAATTATTGAGATTACAAGAAAGCGTTTAGGCGTCACCGTTGTTCTCGATGATAATAACAAAATAGCCGGAATTATCACAGATGGCGATCTTAGGAGAATGCTGGAAAAGGATTTGTATCATGCTGATGTAAAAGCAAAAGACATCATGACTTTGCACCCGAAAACGATTGATGGTAAAGAGCTTGCAGTAAACGCTCTTGACGTCATGCGCAAAAACAACATTACCCAATTGGTCGTAACTTTAAATAACGATTACCAGGGAATTATTCACTTGCACGATTTGATTCGTGAGGGCATTATTTAAATTAATATTTATGAACGAAAATAATTATGTAGCCATCATGGCAGGAGGTATTGGGAGCAGGTTTTGGCCAGTAAGCAGGGTAGATTATCCCAAACAATTTCTTGATATTTTACACACAGGAAAAACTTTGATTCAATCCACCTTTGATCGCTTCGCTCAATATATTCCAATTGAGAATATTTATGTGGTCACATCCATTCAATATAGGGAGATAGTAGCCCAACAGTTACCTGAAATGAACCCCAATAATATTGTTTGCGAGCCTTCCCGAAAAAATACCGCTGCTTGTGTGGCTTATATTTCATACAAACTTCAACAGCTAAACCCGGACAGTAACTTGATATGTGCGCCAGCCGACCATCTTATAATGGATAGTACTTCATTTATCAAGATAAGTCTGGAAGCTCTTGAGTTTACCGGAAAAAATAATGCTTTACTTACCCTGGGCATCAAACCCTTTCAGCCAAATACCGGTTATGGTTATATACAATATGAGCAGCATGCCGTAAGCGATAACATCTATAAAGTGAAAACTTTTACCGAAAAGCCAGATTTGGAATTGGCAAAAACTTTTGTTGCCAGTGGGGATTTTCTATGGAATGCCGGGATATTCGTTTGGCAAACTAAAAGTATCATCGCGTCATTTGAAAAAAACCTTCCGGAAATGCACGAACTTTTCGCTGGCGCTAAAAATGTAATGAATACAGATAAAGAGGAGGAAGCCATTGATCTTATTTACCCCTTATGTGCCAATATATCTATTGATTACGGCATACTTGAAAAAGCAGACAATGTATATGTAATCCCTTCCTCGTTTGGCTGGAGCGACCTGGGAACATGGGGCAGTGCTTTTGAAAACCTGGAAAAGGATTACAATGAAAATGCTGTGGCCGGAGATAATGTAATTCTTTTTGACTGTTCAAAAAATATGATTCATTCTAATGGCTATAAATTAATTTTATTACAGGGGCTTGAGAACTTTATCGTTGTTGATACAGAAGATGCTTTATTAGTTTGCAAAAAAGAAAATGAACAAAGTATAAAAGAATATTTATCTGAAATAAAAAGGAATGTCGGAGATAAATATTTGTAATTGTTTCAAAGTAAAGCAACAAAAAAGAGA
>JBDTGD010000014.1:0-2405 GCA_039937595.1 Ginsengibacter sp.
ACTTCAATCATCAATGGAATTGTACATGAAGCAACCTACAATTCACAACTTGAAAACCTGGCTCATGAACTCATGGATAAAATTGGTCCGCGATTAGTAGGTTCGCCTAAAATGCAACAGGCGCATGACTGGGCAATTGCAAAATATAACAGTTGGGGCATAGACGCACATAATGAAAAATGGGGCGAATGGCGCGGATGGGAGCGAGGCATTACACATATCGACATGATTGCTCCCTGGATAAAATCACTCGAAGGAACACAACTTGCCTGGAGCCCTTCCACCAAAGGAAAAACCATAACCGGTGATGTGACGATACTTCCAGACATGCCGGATTCCTTGTCATTTCAAAAATGGTTGCCTTCAGTAAAAGGAAAATTTGTAATGGTTTCAATGAACCAGCCAACAGGAAGGCCGGATTATAACTGGGAAGAATTTGGCACCAAACCATCAATCCAAAAAATGAAAGATAACCGTGATAAACAAACGGCAGCCTGGAGCAAAGGAATTTCTAATACAGGTTATAATATTAAAACTTTGGCACTGGCATTGGAGCGTGCGGGCGCGGCAGGAATTGTTCAAAACTATTGGTCAAAAGGATTTGGAGTAGATAAAATTTTTGGTGCCTACACAAAAAAAATCCCAACTATAAATATTGCATTAGAAGATTATGGTTTGCTTTATCGCCTCGCTGAGGATGGCACAGTTCCTAAAATAAGTGTAAGGGCAGACTCAAAAGAAACAGGTGTAGTTCCAACTTTCAATACAATTGCTGAAATAAAAGGAACGGAAAAACCCAGTGAATATGTACTCTTATCCGCACATTTCGATTCATGGGATGGTGGCACAGGAGCCACTGATAACGGTACCGGAACCATCACTATGATGGAAGCAATCAGGATATTAAAAAAAGTGTATCCTCATCCAAAACGGACCATCCTCGTAGGCAATTGGGGAAGTGAAGAACAAGGCCTGAATGGTTCCAGAGCTTTTGTAGAAGACCATCCTGAAATAGTAAAAAACATACAAGCCGTATTCAACCAGGATAATGGGACAGGAAGGATTGTAAATATTGCGGGGCAGGGATTTGTAAATTCTTATGATTATATCAGCCGCTGGCTTTCGGCAGTGCCGGATAGCTTCCGTAATCAGATAGAAACCAATTTTCCCGGATATCCCGGTAGTGGCGGATCTGACTTTGCATCCTTTGTGGCCGCAGGAGTTCCTGCATTTTCATTAAGTTCTAATAGCTGGGCTTATGGAACATACACGTGGCATACGAATCGTGATACGTATGATAAAATAGTTTTTGATGATGTAAGAAATAATGCAGCGGTAACGGCTATTCTTGCCTACATGGCGAGCGAGGATCCTGAAACCAGTTCGCGCGTTAAAATCGCTCTACCTGTGAATCAACGAACCGGCGAAGAAGTTAAATGGCCTTCAGAAAAATCACCAACAAGAAGGGGAGGATTGGATTGATATTTTTTGAAAAGAGATTATAAAAACAAGCTTTCTTTTGATTTCTAATAATCCATTCGTTTTAATTTTATCAAAAGAAAATAGAAATACCGCTTTTTTGCTTGTTTACTGAAAAAAGAAAATATTAAATAAAGCTAATAGGAAATTCGTGGAAATTCGTGAAATTCGCGGCAGCATTTTTTTAAATAAAATAATTTTATGGATTCTATTCGTTGGGGAATGATCGGCTGCGGAGACGTAACCGAAGTAAAAAGCGGGCCCGCATTTAATAAAGTAAATAACTCTTCATTGGTGGCAGTAATGCGGCGGGATGCCGCTAAAGCAAAAGACTATGCGGAGCGCCATCATGTTCCTAAATGGTATAGTGATGCCAATGATGTAATAAATGATGTTGATGTAAACGCTATCTATATCGCTACCCCACCTGCCTATCATGAAGAATACGCGTTGGCCGCTATCAATGCCGGAAAGCCTGTCTATATTGAAAAACCAATGGCCTTGAATTTTGATTCTGCCAACATGATAGCCAAAGTAGCCAGTGAAAAAAATATAAAAGTTTCTGTCGCTCATTATCGCCGGGGCCAACCGTTGTTCAATAAAGTAAAGCAATTACTAAAAGATAAAATCATCGGCGATGTACGCTTTGCAAAATTGGAATTTTATAAAAAGCAATTAAATAAAGAAGCACTTTCTATTCCTAAAGTGGCATGGCGTGTTAATCCTGCGATCGCTGGTGGCGGGCTGTTTCACGATATAGCGCCTCACCAGATAGATTTGATGTATTGGCTTTTTGGGGAGATAGAAAAAGCGTCAGGGTATTCCAATAATCAATCCAAAATGTATGATGCGGATGATATTGTTTCAGGAAACATTTTATTCAAATCAGGGGTCATTTTTAACGGACTTTGGTGCTTTAATGTAGC
>JBDTGD010000015.1:0-3761 GCA_039937595.1 Ginsengibacter sp.
ATTATTTCCATTCAACATCTTTAAATGGAGGCTCATTTCGAAACGCTCCTTATTTTAATTGCGACACCGGTCCTCTGTTTTCATTATCAATATCCGGATTATCCTTTAACTTTATAATCTCCTTCCACCTAAAATATTTTCATCATGAAGCAATTGAAATATAAGCAGATAATACAGTTTAGCCTTGCCTTCCTGGTATTATCTTTTTCAGCAATGTCGTGTAATGCCCAAGCCAGGTTATTGGCGCTGTCAAAAGGAGATCACACATTGGCAATTGTTGATCCCGTGACGTTAAAGGTTTTGGCCCGTGTTCCTGTGGGCAGCGATCCGCACGAAGTGATTGCATCTTCTGATGGAAAAACGGCTTACGTCTCCATTTATGGCGGCGGCACCCTGCACGAGTTAGACATTATCGACGTTGTCGCCAAAAAGCCTTTAAACACTATTGATACCAGGCCGCTGTTTGGGCTGCATGGGCTTACATTTGTGAACGGAAAAGTATGGTTTACTGCTGAAGGATCCAAAGCGGTTGGTCGTTACGATCCCTCAACCGGAAAGCTTGACTGGTGCATGGGAACCGGCCAGGACAGAACTCACATGATCCACGTGGCTCCCGATGGAAAAAGTATTTACACAGCAAATGTTTCTTCGGGAACAATAAGTCTTCTTACAGAAATATCAAAAGGAAACCGTGAAGACTGGTCACAAACGATTATTCCTACAGGAAAAGGTACCGAAGGTTTTGATGTATCGCCGGATGGTAAAGAATTATGGACTGCAGCAAGTGACGACGGGAATATTTCTATCATTGATCTTGCCACAAAGAAAGTAGCCACCACAATCGATGCAAAGGTTTTTGGCGCCAACCGTTTGAAGTTTACCAGAGACGGGAAGATGGTATTTATAGCAAGTCTTGGCTCCGGAGCGCTCACCATTTATGATGCTAAAACGCACCAACAAATTAAGCAATTTAAAATTGGCAGCGGTGCAGCAGGCATCGTTATGGATCCAAACGGATCGCGCGCATTTGTGGCTTGTTCTCCTGATAATTACATAGCAATTGTTGACCTGAAAACGTTGGAAGTTACCGGCCACCTTTATGTTGGTAAAAACCCGGATGGGCTTGCATGGGCCGATGGGAATTAAGAGACTTCGTAATAAGGATCAAAATAAGAATCAAGCAGATTTCTTTTTTTACTGCGATGAAAATAACAAATCCACATTAGGATCTACTATTATTTTGTCTGGCTTGCTATCCAGTAAAACAACTTTTTTTGTGATTTTGTCTTTTATGTCAAATGTTTTAATAACTGTCTTATTTCCATTGACGAAACCGATCTGCAAGGGAAATTCAAAAAGAGGTGTTTGAGTTTGTTCAATTTGCAGCGTAACCGATTTTTTTTCCTTATCATACTTCCAGCCAATATTGAGCATGGGCTGTCCTGGTGTATAAAGCCATTGATTAAAAAATGATTTAAGGTTTTGATGCGATACTTGTTCAAAAATTTTTTCCAAGTCATTGGTGTTGGCGTTACTGCTGTAATAAGTTTTATAGTAAGTGCGGATGCCTTTCCAAAACAAGCTATCGCCAAGTTTCCTTCTGAGCATGTGTAGTACCCACCCACCCTTTTGATAGCTGTTGGCATTCAGCAGCCTCATTAAATTTTTGCTTTCTGTAGTATCAACCACCGGAGTGTTACTGTTTTTTGAATAGCTAATGACTTCTGAACGCTGTATGCTCATCAGGCTCTTCAAAGAATCTTTTCCGTATTTATTTTCCAAATAAAGATCCGTCATGTAAGTAGCAAAACCTTCGCTAAGCCACAGATGTGGCCAGTCCTTTTCCGTAACATTATCGCCAAACCATTGGTGTGTTATCTCATGTGCCATCAGGCTTTCAAGGTCTGGTGCATTGACCGAGTTTTCAAAATAAAAAATACAACCCGCGTTTTCCATTCCGCCAAAGATGGTTTTGGATTGCACGTTGGCCAGCTTTTCAAAAGCATAAGTCCCGATGCGGGACAGATACCATTGCAAAATATTTTTTGCGATGGCATAATGCGCAAAGCCACTGACTCTGTCTTGCGGATACACCCAACTTGAAACTGGAATACAATCCACATCTGCCACATTATTTACTGCAAAATCCGTAATGCCTATCACCATTACTTTTGTGGGCAACGGCGTTTCTTCTTTCCAGTGAGTTAATTTCAAACGATTCGGAAGGTTGGTTTCTTCTACTTTTTTACCATTGGAAATTACCTGGTAATGATCCGGCGCTGTAACTATAAAATCAACCGTTGCCTTATCCGAAAGGTGATCATTGCAGGGAATCCAATTATGCGCTCTGTTGGGCCAGTTATCGGCGAAAAAAGAACGATTTCCGTATTTGGTATTGCTGATGATAAGCCCATCCGCAGGGATGCCTTCATAATTAATGTGATAAATTCTTTGGGCATTTTTTTGTGCTGCATCCATAATGATGAGATGCTGGGAATCCTGGGAGAAAGAAATCTCCTTGTCATTTTTTGTAATGGATGTTACTGTCATTCCCTTGCCGGAATTATTCTTATTGGTTAAATCGAAAATTACTTTATCCTCATTGTTTGTAAAATCTGTCATGATAACCGCATTGCCTTTAATGCTGTTGTTGCTGTCGTTAAGTTGGATGCTAAAAGTATAATGCTTCACGTCAAGCCCGTTTGATGGCAATTGTGCATAGAGAAATATTCCACTAAACAGAAGCGCAATGGTAAAGAGATTTCTTTTCATATTGATTAAAAAAATATGCCGAAAGGCTTCGATAAAAATAATGTAAATCCCCTGATTTATTGAATGCTTTTTTTTTTGAAAGTTGGAATCATTATTGATTTTCTGTGGCTGATGGCAATTCTATTCATGAAAAGATGTATTTTCATTTTATTACAATTTCTTTTGCATGAAGATTCTTTTATTAATCACTTTACTTTCTATTTTTTCACCAATGAAAACAAAACAAAAAATTGATTTGTTGATCTACAACGCCAACGTTTATACCGTTGATAAAGATTTTTTAAAAGCAGAAGCTATAGTCGTGGACAAAGGAAAGATAGTAGCGACGGGTAGTACCAAAGATTTACAATCACAATATGATGCCAAAGAAAACCTGGATGCCAAAGGAAAAACTATTTTTCCAGGCTTCATAGATGCCCATGCTCATTTTTTCTATTACGGATTAGGATTACAAGAGGCGGATTTAGTGGGCACCACGAGTTGGAAAAATGTGCTGGAAAAACTAAAGTCTTTTTCAGAAAATCATAAAGAAGGATGGCTCACCGGAAATGGCTGGGATCAAAATGATTGGACGGTAAAGGAATTTCCAACTAATGAAAAACTTAATGCAATGTTTCCGGATCGCCCGGTTATCTTATCAAGAGTAGATGGCCATGCGGCTATCGCCAATAAAAAAGCACTGGAATTGGCAGGTGTAAAAGCAGGTGACAAATTAGAAGGAGGCGAAGTAGAAGTAAAGAACGGAAAGCTGACCGGCATTTTAATTGACAATGCTACAAGCCTTGTCTATTCCAAAGTTCCGTCTGCTACAGAATCCCAGTTAAAGGTTGCTTTAATGGCAGCTCAAAAAAATTGTTTTGCAGCGGGGCTTACTACCATCGTTGATTGTGGCCTTGATTACGAATCTGCTTTATTTGTTGATTCACTGCAAAAAAGTAATGAACTTAAAATGCGTATGTTCATCATGATGAGTGACAACAAGAAAAATT
>JBDTGD010000016.1:0-5730 GCA_039937595.1 Ginsengibacter sp.
AACAAGACCGTCGTGATGCAATGATTAAATGGGCGTCACAGCAAAATTGCCAGGGATACAATGTGCTTTGGGGAATAGCGCCTGATAAATTGTATAGCTCATGGATGGTATATGACGGCGATTCGCTTGAGATGAGAAATTTGGACGCCGATCAATCGTATTACTTCTCCATAGAGGCTTTTAATGAAAATGGAGTATCGGTGAAAACTCCTGTTACAGAAATAAAATAATTTCTTTTAATTTCTTCTATTGAATAAGAATCCTCAATAAATGTCGCTTTACTGTGTGAAGATGAACCAAAGATAGTTTTGCTAATAACCCACTTTCTTTATATCCAGATTTACATTCGACTTATTCCCATAAATTCTTCAATCCAAATTATAGGCTTCCATAAACTCCACCGATTCCATCATGTCATCATGTAAAAAACGATCGGCGTTATTGAATGAAATTTTCTTCCTGAATTCTTTTACGAGTTTTTCAATTTCAGGCGACGAACGCAGTGGCTTGCGATACTCCAAAGCCTGGACCGCGGCCAATAATTCTATTGCCAACACTTTTTCTACATTGTGAATTACACGATAGCATTTTACAGCGGCATTGGCGCCCATGCTCACATGGTCTTCCTGGTTATTGGAAGAGGATATTGAATCTACAGAAGCCGGTGTGCACAATTGTTTATTCTCGCTTACAATGGCCGCCGCTGTATATTGAGGAATCATTAAGCCGGAATTTAATCCTGAATCTTTCACCAGGAATAATGGCAAATCCCTTTGGCCGCTTAACAATTGATAAGTCCTTCTTTCAGAGATATTAGCCATCTCACTCATGGCAATAGCCAAAAAATCCAATCCCAGCGCTAAAGGCTGGCCGTGAAAATTTCCGCCGCTTACGATCCTGTCTTCATCCGGAAAAATATTTGGATTATCCGTAACCGAATTTATTTCCTGCAAAAAAGTCTTTAATACAAATTCAAATGTTTCTTTACTGGCGCCATGCACCTGCGGAATGCAACGAAATGAATATGGATCCTGCAAATGGCTTTTTTTCTTCGAAAGGATTTCACTGCCCGTTAAAATTTTATTTAAATCCGCAGCCACTGAAACCTGGCCGGGATGAGCGCGTATTGCCTGGAGTGGTTCGTAAAAGCATTCTGCGTTGCAGTTAAAAGCTTCAAATGAAATAGCGGCAATAACATTGGCCCATTGTAATAATTGTTCAGCTTTAATAAGGTTATAGATTCCGTAAGCGCTCATAAACTGGGTGCCATTTATCAGTGCTAGTCCCTCTTTACTTTGTAACGCAAGAGGCTTCCATTGCATTTTTTTTAAAGCCTCTTCGGCTCTCATTTTTTTACCACTTATTTTCAATTCCCCTTTCCCGATTAAGGGAAGGCTGATGTGAGCAAGCGGCGCCAGGTCGCCGGAAGCACCGAGCGAACCCTGCGTATAAACTATAGGTAACACATCATTGTTGTGCATTTCCATCAATCTTTTTACTACTTCTATTCCTATTCCCGAATACCCATAGCTCAGCGATTTTATTTTGAGCATGATCATCAGCTTTACGATTTCATCCGGCACTTCCTCTCCCATCCCACACGCATGTGACAGCAATAAATTACTTTGAAGCACATCTAACTGTTCTTTTTTAATTTGCTTATCCTGCAAATATCCAAAGCCCGTATTAATGCCGTAAAAAAGTCCCTGCGATGAATTTATTTTTTTATCCAGATAGTCCCGGCATTTTAAAATGGCTTCATGCGCAGCATAAGTTATCGAAACCAGTTGCTTGTATTTTAATAAATTTTTTACCTGTTGAAAAGTGAGAATACTTTTATCAAGCGGGAGATAATTATAGGTCATAAATCAAATTAAGATAAGTAAAATTATTGTAGAACAGTACCACCCAAAGAGTTCCCTAAAACTTTTACAAAAATGATAAACCCCGGAAAAAAAGTTATTTTTTAAAAAGAAAAAAGACTGCCAATATTAACAACGCAAAACCTACCAGGTGGTTCCAGCGCAAAGGTTGATCTTTAAAAAAGAACAACATGAAGACGGTAAATACAGAAAGCGTAATTACTTCCTGGATAATTTTTAATTGCCATAAGGAAAACGGGCCGCCGTTTTCAGCAAAGCCAATCCTGTTTGCCGGAACCTGGAAAAGATATTCAAAAAATGCCACTCCCCAACTCATCAAAATAACCAGGAATATACTTACACCCACCAGCTTATTCATTTCTTTCAGCTTCAAATGGCCATACCAGGCAAGCGTCATAAATGTATTGGAACAAATTAGCAGCACGACGGTTAGAATTGCTTTTTTCATTCAATTCTTTTTTAATTGATAATTCTTCCATCCTTCATGTGAAGGAGACGGTCACTTAACTGAGCCAGTTCCTCGTTGTGCGTTACAATCAAAAATGTTTGCTGAAACTTGCTTCTCAAATCAATAAATAAATTATGTAATTCCTTTGCATTGGCAGAGTCAAGATTCCCTGTCGGCTCATCGGCCATTACAATAGATGGGTTATTGATTAATGCCCTTGCTACTGCCACACGTTGTTGCTCCCCACCGGAAAGCTCACCGGGTTTGTGTTCTCCCCGATCCTTAAGATTTAACAATTCCAGCAATTCCAGCGCACGCGTTTCCACTTCTTTATTTTTCTTGCCGGCAATCCACGCAGGAATACAAATATTTTCCAAAGCAGAAAATTCGGGAAGGAGGTGATGAAACTGAAAAACAAATCCGATATGACGGTTTCTGAACGACGCTAATTTTTTCCCTTTTAGCTGGCCCACGTTTACATCGTCAATAGTCATTTGTCCCTTATCCGCTTTATCCAAAGTACCTAAAATATGCAATAGCGTACTTTTGCCGGCGCCCGAAGAACCCGCAATACAAACGATTTCACCCTTGGAAATTGCTATATCTACGCCTTTCAAAACAGCCAGCGGACCATAATTTTTATAAATACCTGTCGCTTTTAACATCATTAAAAGTAAGGGTAAAATTGAGATTGAAAAATAAAAAATGAAAACAATGAAAACAATATAAATGCTAAAAATGCGTCATTTAATAAAAAAAAATGACCAAAAAAAACATTACTTGGTTTTCTAAATATAACTTTTACATTTGCGGAAAATTAGAAAACCCGTTTTTTTAATTTTATAACTCAAAATAAATAGCAAAAAATATGTTTTGGACGTTAGAACTTGCCTCACACCTTGAAGAAGCACCTTGGCCGGCTACAAAAGATGAATTAATTGACTATGCTATTCGCAGTGGAGCGCCGATAGAAGTAGTAGAAAACTTGCAGGAACTGGAAGACGAAGGTGGCGATATTTACGAAAGCCTTGAAGACATCTGGCCGGATTATCCAAGCCAGGAAGATTTCTTCTTTAACGAAGATGAGTATTAGTTTTTAGTTAAGAACCAGCACTCATCTAAAAATATTAAAAAAAAACCGCTCAATTTCTGAGCGGTTTTTTTGTTACTTTCCTAAGAGAAGTTAGGATAAATTATTTTTCCATTTGTTCTACCACACTATGTGTAACGCCTGTAGACGAAAATCCACCATCATGAAAAAGATTTTGCATCGTAACATACTTCGTAAGATCACTAAATAATGTAACAATATAATTGCCGCAATCTTCCGCTGTTGCATTTCCAAGCGGACTCATCTTTTCAGCATAGTTTATAAATCCGTCAAATCCTTTTACGCCGCTTCCTGCTGTAGTCCTGGTAGGCGACTGCGAAATAGTATTGATTCTTACCTTATTCTTTAATGCATAATGATACCCGAAACTACGGGCGATACTCTCCAGCAAAGCTTTGGCATCGGCCATTTCGCTATAGTCCGGAAATACACGCTGCGCCGCAATGTAAGTGAGCGCTATTACACTTCCCCATTCTTTGAGCGCATCCAGTTTGTAGGCTGTTGCCAATAAACGATGCAGGCTTGTAGCAGAAATATCCAGTGTTTTTTGATTGAAACCATAATCAATTTCTGTATAAGGTTTGTTCTTCCTCAAGTTCATACTCATGCCTACCGAATGCAAAATAAAATCGAAACTGCCGCCAAAATGTTCTTTAGCTTTGGTTATCAGGTTCAGCATATCATCATTGCTGGTTACGTCACAAGGAACGATAGGCGCATTTATTTTCTCCGCAAGCTTGTTGATCTCGCCCATGCGCATGGCTATCGGCGCATTTGTCAATAATATTTCCGCACCTTCTTCATGGCATTTCAATGCGGTAATCCAGGCAATGGACCTTTCATCAAGCGCCCCGAAAATAATTCCCTTTTTTCCTTTCAGTAAACTGTATGACATTGTTTTTATTTTTTTTTACAAATTAAGAAATTCAATTAATAAATCTTTAATTGTTTTATTGTTGATTTACTGTAATGTTTTTTCAGTTAATATTCTAACAGTAAACAGACATTTATTAAAGATTTCTATTCATCATTTACGATTCTTGTTAAATTGCTTTATTGTTGAATTGTTATATTGTTCTTCAACCAATATTCTAACAGTAAGCAGACATTTATTAAAGATTTCTATTCGCTCAGGATTATCTATCTGGACTTATTACTCATGACTCATAACTTATTACTCATCACTTATAACTTTTCTCTATTCACCATTCATGATTCACGATTCCCAACCATCTCTTTCGCATTCTCAAACGCAGCGGAGGTGGGCTTTTTTCCGCTCAACATCGTCGCAATAGCCGATATCCTCTCATCTTTATTTAATATTTTAATAGACGTAATAATTTTATCGCCATTGTTTTCTTTATATACATAAAAATGAGTGTCGGCCTTCGCAGCTATTTGCGGCTGGTGAGTAATCGAAATTACCTGGTGTTCTGCAGAAAGCTCTTTTAAAATAACACCCACCTGCCTTGCTGCTTCGCCGCTAATCCCTGAATCTATCTCGTCAAATATTAAAGTAGGCAACTGCACGCTTCGGGCTACTAACGATTTTATACTGAGCATCAACCGGCTCAATTCGCCGCCACTGGCTACTTTGCGTAAAGGCTCGTATTGTTTGTTGGCTGAAGATAAATTGGCGTTGAATAAAAAGTCAATTGTATTGATTCCAAATAAATTCAACGCTTCCGCTTCTTTTATGTCCAATTTAATTTTTGCGTTCGGCATTCCCACCTGTATCAAAAGTTTATTTACTTTTTCTTCAAATGGTTTTATTTCTTTTAATCTTTTTTCAGAAATAGCCCTGGCAAATTTTAAAGAATCAAATTGATATTCTCTCGATTTCTTTTCTTGATCTTCTATCCCGGCAGTAAGATCCGTTACCTTTTGTAATTCTTTTTCGAGTTTGTTTTTAATTTCAATTAATTGCGAAGTTTCCTGCACGTTATGTTTTTTCAAAAGTCCATAACCAACAGCCATACGCTCATTCAACACGCTTATCCGTTCTTCATCATAATTTATTTTTTGACTGAAATTATCTACTTCTGAAGAAATATCTTCCAACTCAATTTGCACAGAATTCAATCGTTCATTCAATGTACTTATTTCTGGAAATACATTTTTTACAGTTTGCAATTTGTGATTAATGGATTTGATTTGCTGCACGACAGGTTGCTCACTGTTCTCCAGCTGAAAATAAATATCTGTGAGTGCAGCTTTAATATTTTCGGCATTGCTCATCAATTTTATTTCTGCATCTATGTTTTCAAGTTCATTTTCTTTGAAATCAG
>JBDTGD010000017.1:0-1768 GCA_039937595.1 Ginsengibacter sp.
AAAGAAATGTGACTCATGAGCAGGATCATTGAAAATTCAGGCATTTAGCATCTCATTTTTCGTTAATTTCGCAATTCCAAAAACATAATAATGAAAACCTCAAGTATAATTATTTTAGTAGTAATTGCAGCAGCTATTGGCGCATTGTTAATGTACTCGGTAGATTTTTCCACTTATGACACCATAGGTTCTGCAAAAGAAAAACAAGGCAAGTATGTGCATCTTATCGCAAAGCTCGATAAATCGAGACCTATACAATACGATGCGTTAAAAGATCCTAATTACCTTTCATTTTATGCTGTTGACAGCCTGGGCAATAGTACACAGGTGATTTATCATAATACAAAACCTCCTGAACTTGAAACAAGTGACCGCGTGGTGTTGAAAGGCAAAATGGAAGGAAATGTTTTTGAATGCAATGACATACTGCTCAAGTGCCCATCAAAATATAAGGATGATAAAAAACAACTGGAAAAAACGGTTACCCAAGAATAAGACAGCAAATCATGACATTTGAGAATGAACATTTACTACCGGGACAGGTAGGGCATTTTTTTGTATTACTGGCATTCGTCGCTTCTATCGTTTCTGCCATCTCTTATTTCAAAGCTACGGCGACAACACAGGAAACTGAGAAACAATCATGGATTCGTTTTGCACGTGGTGCATTTTTTATAGAAGTATTTTCTCTGTTGGCCGTCTTCGCCGGCATCTATTATATCTGTTCCAATCATTATTATGAATATCTGTATGTTTATAAGCATGCCTCTAAAGAATTGGAGCCAAAGTACCTGCTGGCTTGTATTTGGGAAGGGCAGGAAGGCAGTTTTTTGCTTTGGGCTTTGTGGCACTGCGCGTTAGGAACGACATTGATTTTCACTGCGAAAAAAAGAGAAGCTCCTGTAATGAGTATCGTAAATTCTGCGCAGGCATTTCTGATAATCATGATTTTGGGCTTGTATATTTTTAATGTACGGATTGGAAGCAGCCCCTTCGTTCTTACCAGGAATGAATTGGCCGGTCCTATTTTCAGCCAGACGAATTATCTTTCTTTTATACGAGACGGAATTGGTTTAAATCCATTGTTGAGAAATTACTGGATGGTCGTTCATCCTCCTATTTTATTTTTAGGCTTTGCGAGCACAATAGTCCCTATTTCGTTCGCCTATTCTTCTTTAATTACAAAAGATTGGGGCGGATGGGTAAAAGCTGCCATGCCATGGACTTTACTCAGTGGCTGTGTGCTGGGAACCGGCATCATGATGGGTGGAAAATGGGCTTATGAATCCCTTTCATTTGGAGGCTACTGGGCCTGGGACCCTGTGGAAAATGCCGTATTGGTTCCGTGGCTTATAATGGTTGCAGGCCTGCATTGCATGGCGATTTTTAATGCCACCAAAAATGCGTTACGAGCTTCTTACCTGTTTATAATTCTTGCTTATTTGTTTGTCCTCTATTCTACTTTTTTAACCCGTACCGGCGTTTTGGGTGACACTTCCGTACATTCTTTTACAGAAGCAGGAATGTCTATGAACGTATTGATTGGTATTTATGTAATAGCGATCTCACTACCTATTTTGTTATTGTTTTTCATAAATTATAAAAAAATTCCTGCTATCCAAAAGGAAGAAGATATGTCATCAAGGGAGTTCTGGATGTTCATTGGCGCATTAATTCTTTTCCTTTCCGCGTTATTTATAATTTCAATTACTTCGTTACCCGTTTATAATAAGATTTTTGGAACCAATTACGCCGACCCGCAGGACAG
>JBDTGD010000018.1:0-4908 GCA_039937595.1 Ginsengibacter sp.
ATCACCAGTTCGCCTGCCGTAGACTGTTGGCTTCCACGTTTCCTTTCCATAATATTACCCCCTCCAGATACGTCAAAATGAAAATCCTTCATCTCTTTTTGATAATTAAGAAGAAAATCATAATTACTCTCCTGGTAGGTTAAGGTTGTTTCCTGGTAAAAGCCTTGCGGAGCGGTTGAAGTGCTCATTGCTCTTCTTCGCGGTCTGAAATCATTAAAATAATCTGTTCCCGCACGGCCCGTTAACGTCAGGTTATCCAGGATTTTATAGGTCAGCTTAACATTTCCATATAACTGGTCCTTATTCTGTCCACTGGTATTTTGGTAAGCAACGAAGAAAGGATTATCATGACCGTTGCCATAATCCTGCGAGAACTGCTGAAGACCTTGGAGGCCCGGTTGCCAATAGTTTCGTAAACTATTAATATCCACATTCCTGTTGAACCATACATACTCATACATTGGCGTTTCGTGACCATATCCCAGGTCAGGCCGGCTGCTACTATTGGTTTTCGTATAATTGGCAATTGTCTGCGCAGTAAATTTGTCAGTTAATTTATAACCAGCATTAAAATTAAAAGAATTACGGGTCAGGTTGTTATTAGGCACAATTCCCAATTCATCATTATTGGTATATGAAAAGCGGTAGTTAGCCACCTTATTACTTCCTGCCAGTGCCACAGAATTAAACCGTGTGTGACCGGTTACGAAAAAATCTTTCATATTATTGGGGTGAGGAATAAACGGCGTAGGAATAATATCTCCTCGATCAGGCAGATTGACATCACCGCCACGGAAACCGTTTTTTGTAGGAGAATCAAACTGCGCAATCAATTGACCATTAAGTGCCGGCCCCCAACTTTCATCCCAATCTTCATTGATTCCGTCAGGATATAATCCGTTGTTGCTGTAACCGAAATTAGACCCTTCGTATTGGCCGTTTGTTCCACCTCCGAATGAATTCTGAAATTTAGGTAACTTCAATGGATTTTCTATCGTATATCCACTAGTAAAAGTGACCCCCATGCCCTTAACCCCTTTACCTGACTTTGTAGTAATTACCAGTGCTCCGTTAGCTGCCCTGGATCCATACAAAGCTGAGGCTGCAGCTCCTTTCAAAACGTTCACCGATTCAATATCCGCAGGATTCAATTCACCGATAGAACTGCCGTAATCGGGATTTGTATCGCCTCCATCGTTGGAAACAGGATCGTTGGAAACGGGAACACCATCTATAATTACCAACGGCTGGTTCTTAAAATAATTCAAAGAAGATTCACCTCGAATGGTAATGCGGGCACTGCTACCCACGCCGTTTCCTGAAATAATATTGACTCCTGCTACACGGCCAGATAAAGAGTTTACAAAATTGTTGTCGCGGGCCACATTTAGCGTTGCCCCTTCTACCTGCTGAGTAGCATATCCCAAAGAAACTTTTTTCTGAACAATACCCAGTGCAGTTACCACAACCTCATTCAGCGAGGATGCAATTTCATCCATTACCACATTAACTTGCGAACGTCCATCTACCGGAATTTCTTTCTTTGTATATCCTATATAAGTAAATACTAAAGTAGCCGCGTCCGGTACCATAATTGAATAATTTCCAGACTTATCCGTTGAAGTTCCAATAGTTTCTCCTTTTATCGTTATACTCACTCCTACTAAAGGTTTGCCATTCACATCTGTAACTATTCCATGCACTCTAACGGCTTCGGGGCTAACTGTAAATTCGGTTTCTTTTGAAGAAATATTATTAGCTTCCTGTAATGTAAAATCAGTAATGATACTTTTTGAGTGCATTATCAAAATTTCATTGTTTACTTGCTGGTAAGTTAGTGCCGTTCCCGATAAAATAATTTTTAGGATTTCTTCGACACTTTTTTTATTAGCAGCCAAATTTAAATTTCGGATGTTTTTTACTTCATCACTCCGATACATGAAATGGAAAGGGCTTTGCTCTTCAATTTTTTGAAATGCCTGAATGAGAGTTTCATTATGCAGTACTAATTTAATGTCAACTTTATCAATAGGCTGGCTTCTCAGCGGAGACGCTGTCAACAATTGTAGCGAGGTAATAATGAGTAAAGTAATTGTCACAATTCCAATACGCATAAGGCTTTTTATTATCGATTTTTCAAAAAAATGTTTTTGCTTTGGCAGCAATTTGTTAAGTTTCTGAAACTCTTCAGAAATTAGGTAAAGATTCATAATTTTGGTTTGTTTTAAGTTAATTAAGAAGCCGCGTGAGCGGATGAAATTTAGAACAGGTTATGCTTGGATGGCAGTCGAAGCACAGCTAAATTCCTCTGAAATTTTTTTCAGAGGTTTTTTTTATGGAAAACCTCTCCCGGGGTTTATTTTAAGTAAATTGCTTTTTAGGAGGTCAAAATTAAGCATCATATTTTGCCATTTTTATTATTTAATTGTTACCTCTGAGCTATCGTTATTGTATAAAATTTTTCAGAGGTTTTTTATAGAAACTCCCTTCCTGGATTTATTTTAAGTAAATTACTTTTTAGGGGTCAAAGTTAAGTATCGCACTTTGCCATCTCTATTATTTAATTGTTACCCCTGAGCTATCTTTATTATATGTGAAACCTATTCCATTAAAAATACTTATGCTTTTCAGTGCCTGATCAAGCTTTTCGTCCTTTGGAAATGTAGCTGTAAAACGTTGTTCCCGGATAGACGAATCATTTATTATGATCTTTATTTTAAATTTATCTTCCAATATTTTTGCAGCTTCAGAAAGAGTTAGATTATCAATGAACAAATCCTCATTTTTCCAATCTAAATAGCTATTGCCATCTACAACCTTCGTCACGGAAGTAATTTTTTCCTTATTATAAGTTATCTGCTGATTGGGAGTAATGGTGCCCAGTACTTTGTGCTCATCCTGTACCTTAACCTTACCTCTTGTGACGGTGACAGTAATTTCCTTTTCCTGGTGTATAGCTTTTATATTAAATGCGGTTCCCAATACAATGGTTTCCAGGTTTCCTGTATGCACAATAAAACGCCTGGATGTATTGTGTTTAATATCAAAAAAAGCCTGACCATCCAGAAATACCTCACGCTTCCCCATTCCATCAAATGAAGATGGATAGTTGAGTTTGCTTCGGGGACTCAAAATGACTTCGCTTCCATCAGGAAGAAAAATGACCCGGTTTTCTTTTTTGCGAACCACTGCCGCTTCCTCTTCCGGCAGTTTTGATTTACTGCTGAGTGATGCCGGAGCCACATACACATTACCTGAAGTTCCAGGCATTGAGTGATAATAAAAAAATACGCCCAGCGCAATGCCTATAAAAATAGCTGCCGCTGCCGCTGGTTTTATAAATCTCCTACTTATAGATACTATTTTAGAAAATGAATGCTCTTCTTTCAAAATGCTTCTATCAATGTTTGCTTTCAGCTCATTTTTAAATTCACTCTTTTCTTCAATGCTCAATGTATCTAAAATATCGGGCTCGTTTTCAAACAAATCATAATAGCTTTCCAGGAATTGTAGCTCTTCTTTTGTTAGATTCTTTTGCTGGTAATTACGCAATAATTTTATAAAGTAATTTTTGTCCATTGATATATTTAAAGTGAGTTCCTTATATATGACATGAAAAAAGAGAAAAGTCCCACTCTGAATTTTTTTTTTCGAAATAAAAAAAAACGAGCTTATAGAATCCGTTTAAAGACCTTTTGACTGGAAATTTACAGATGAAAATCCCAGACAAACAGTGTTGATACTATGATGGTTTCAATAAGAATTACGAAATCCTACAAATGCAATTTGTAATATAAGATTAAAGCAATTATAAGAATCCGTAACAAGGTAACTTTCAAGGTTTTTATCGCTTTGCCAAGTTGGTTTTGAACTGTCTTTTGCGTTATCCCCATTCGTTTAGATATTTCTTTTGTAGAAATATCTTCCTGGTAATGCAAGCGAAAAATAATTTGTCTTTTTGGAGGGAGAGAATTCAAGAGAGCTTCATAAGCAATAAAAAATTCTTTCCAAAGCAAATCAGCATCAGCAAAGGAGCTTTTTTCAGTAATATTCTCAAGATTGTCAAAAAAAGGATGAAGAGGCTTTTGTTTAGCAACAAAATTAATTACCTTATTACGAATCGAAATGTGTAAATATGCAGGCAAATTTTTTATTTTTAAAGTCTGCCTGTTAACCCAAATATGAACAAATATTTCCTGCACTATGTCCTTAGCATTGTCCTGGCTTCTTAATCGTTTATATGCCTCTGAATATGCATTCTGCCAATGCTTTTCAAATAAAACGTCAAATGCCTGATAGTTGCCCTCCTCAATTAGTTTAAGTAGCACCTCATCATCACCATGAGTTGCTTCAATTTGTCTCATTACAATTTTTTATTAATTCAAATATAAGCCTTTTTTTTAAAAACTTTTATCATACATTTCAAGTCAAAATTTCTGCTTGTCCTTATATTCCTGGAAGAAGAAATATTTTTAGCAGTTGCATAAACTCTCCATTTTCATTTTGTCATAAATTTCCAGGAAAAATTACTGTACGACCATAGATTGGCTCCTTTCGGGATGTTAACTTCCCCCTTCAACTTTCCGTCGGTGTCTTTTGTAACAGACAATTTGATACGGGTGAACTTTCCTTTTTCATAATCGTAACTAACTCCATCATCATCGTACAAATTATAGCTGCTTTCCTTATCACCGTAATATCTTATTTCAACAGGTAATTTTTCCGTTCCTATTGTTGACACAGGAGGCATCATAGGAATAATACCACCATCCTTAACATAAACAGGAATGATGTCCAGCCCGGGAGCAACAGTAATTACTTCTCCTTCTCCCGCATATTTTCCCGTATAGAAATCAAACCATTTACCTTCGGGTAAAATTACTGTCCTGCTTTTTTGCCCTGCAAACA
>JBDTGD010000019.1:0-5989 GCA_039937595.1 Ginsengibacter sp.
TGAGAAACGTAACCATACGAAATAATACTTTTGATAATTGTAATTACGGAGTATGGGGAAATTCCGTGATACAAATAGGATCAGGAGTTGAAAAAAAATACAGGAACATCAGCCGTTACAACCGGAATATTAATATATACGATAACACGTTTATCATTTTCGATCGTCATTTGCTCCATGCGTATTCGGTGCAAAACCTAAATTTTTATCACAACAAAATCGTTGCTTCTCATCAGTATGAAAACAAATTCGCTGGTGCAAAACCTTTTGATATTACGGATTGCTCAGGTGTAAAGATTGAAGGAATGTGAGTTACTATACGTTGCGCCGGATAAATTTGTGTAACAAATTTTAACCTGCCTGCGGTGGGCAGGTCCGTGGTAATTCCCCGCCTGAACGGCTTCAGTCGGACAGGGTGTAATCCCTGTCTGAATGGCTTCAGCCAGGCAGACGTGGCAAAAAGCGTTTGAGCTGAAAGCTCAAATGAAAATCACTTCACATTTCTATCCCGAAGCTACTATAACTAAAAAACTTATCGTTTTTAGCATCTGTTCCGCTAAAAACTTTTTGGCTCTTTTTGTTTTTTTACTGATAGAATTGAATTTGCGCTGAATAAAATACAAATAATCAAAAATCTAATGATCGACTATTGTTGAAATAATGATACCTGCAGCCACGGCGGCATTCAATGATTCCGCGTGACCAAAACGCGGAATAGTTATTTGATGAGAAGACAATTGTAAAAGTTCGTCGAGCACTCCTTTAGATTCATTGCCAATTAAAACAATTCCCTCTGTTATTTTGGGCATTTCAAAAATAGAAGTACCATGCAGTGTTGTGGCATAAACATTTATATCTTTATTTTTCTGAATAAAAGGAAGCAAATCGGTATATAAAACGTTTATCCTGGCAAGGCTTCCTACCGTTGATTGTACTACTTTGGGATTGTAACAATCTACGGTGTTCGTGCTGCAAATAATATTTTTTATCGCAAACCAATCCGCAATCCGGATGATGGTGCCCATGTTCCCCGGGTCCTGCAAATAATCCAGCATGATGGAAACTTTATTGGACAGATTAGGGTTTACAATGATATCTTTTTTATAAAAAACTCCCAACACTTTATTGGGTGCTTTCTGGGTAGAAATACTACTTAATAATTGTTCATCCGTTTCAAAAATCTTTTCAGGCTCAATATGCATTAGTAAAGAATCATTTTCCACAAGCCAAGCTTTTTCAGCACAAATCAATTTACACCTGATATTTTCTGACAATAAAAATTCTGAAGCTATCTTTGGCCCTTCGGCAATAAAAACACCTTCCTCATCCCTGAATTTTTTATGGCTCAAACTTTGAATATATTTGACAATCTTTTTGCTCAACATGGATTTATATTATGAAATGGATCTATTCCTTAAAAACATCCTCACCCTTTTTTTTATCTGTTTATAGCTATGTTTTATTAGGGGCAATATTTTTAAATAGTTGCACTGTTGTCCAAAAATATCAAAAAAATGTTCCATTTGTCTTTAAAAATAATATTGAACTGCCGTCCGATGGTCTAACCAAGGATGAAAAAGTCAATATTAAATCAAAGCTAAATACCCAAATCGATGACAGCGCCAAAACAAATGTAAAAGATAAATTCTTCGTTTTTCATTACTTCGTCAAACCTCCTAAGTTTGACACCAACGCTATCATTCAGTCAGCATCTAATATGGGACTATCTTTGAGAAACCTTGGTTTTTATAATCCTGAAATCACTTATGACTTTGACACGGTATTCGCTAAAAAACAGCAGGAAAGAGTAACGATAAATTATCATGTAGATGTGGGAAAACGCACCAGGATAGATACGGTGGCTTATATTTTTGACAAGCCTGAGCTGGAAAAATTGGCGCTGGCAACAAAAGAAGAATCATTTTTAAAACCAAACATGCCGGTAACTAAAAGCGGCATCTCGGATGAGACTAACCGCCTGGTGAATCTATTTAAAAATAATGGCTACTATAAATTTACCGCCGATGAGATAAGAGTTACCGGCGATACTTCAATTGAAGCGTTGACAAGCGTTTCCGAAGATCCTTTTGAACAATTGGCTTTATTAGCGGAAGCTAATGAGAAAAGAAACAAGCCAACTATCAAGCTTGCTTTCATCTTAAATAAATTGCCCGATACAACTATTCTTAAAAAATATTACGTCAATAATATTTATGTTTTACCCGATTACGCTTCCGGGGATAATTACCGGGACTCTTCTCTCCATGAACGCGTCTTTAAAAATTTCACTGTTAAATACCATCAAAGGCTTTTTAAAAATTCATTATTGCGCGACAATCTTTCATTAAAAAAAGGAGTAGTGTTTCGTCAGGACGATTATTTCAAAACCATTAATGATTATTACAAATTAGGCGTTTGGGAAAGTCCAAACATTGACATCTTAGAAGAAAAAGACACCAATTTGCTGAATATGGTGGTAAAATTAGTACCGCAAAAAAAGTATGCCCTTGATGGAAATATTGAAATGAGTTACTCCGCTAACAACACCACCAGTAACTTAGCTACAGGCACTTACGGAAATCTTTTGGGCTTGTCGGCAAATTTATCATTAACAGACAGAAACATTGCCAAATCGGCCATTCGCATGACGAATTCCATAAAAGCAGGTGTAGAATTTAATACCTCGTACAGAAACAGCTATGGAACCTTTATTAATTCAAACGAAATCGGCTTTACCAATTCTTTGCTTTTTCCAAAATTTATTTTTCCCCTGGGCGGCCTGAATCATAAAAATCTGATCACCAATCAATCAATTATAAACACCAATATCTCTCTTTTAAACCGAATTGACTTTTTTGACCAGCAAACTTTCAGCACTGCCTATGGATATTCCTGGACAACCAACAAAAAACACCTGTGGACGCTAAAACTGTTTAATTTCGATTTCAGAAGATTGTATAACCGCTCTTTAAGTTTTAATGAAACCCTGGAACAGTACCCTTTTTTAAAATATTCTTTCAACACTGCGCTTGTAATGGGATCCGGATTGAGCTATACAATTGTGAAAGCCAATCCGCGAAAACCCAACCTTGTTAATAACTTAAAAATGAATTTTGAGGAATCAGGTTTGTTGTGGAACTTATTAAAGCAGAAAAATAAGAATGCCCAAAACGGTAATTTTTTCAATAGGTATTTAAAGGATTTTCTTAAATTTGACGTTAATTACACCTACACAATCAATCATCTCAAGTCAGCTATTGCTTTCAGAACTTTTACAGGGGTTGGCATCCCACTGACAAAGAGCGACACTACCCTACCGTTTTTTGAACAATATTTTGGCGGCGGCCCTAACAGCATGCGAGGCTGGCCGGTGAGAGGTATTGGCGTAGGCGGCCAAAAATTAGCACCTTTTCAATCAACAGGAATACGATTTAATGATCGCACCGGTGATATTCAATTGGAAGAAAATGCGGAATACCGTTTTAATGTTGCTCCACTGTTTTCCAATGCGGTACTTTTTAAAATGGCGGTTTTTACAGATATCGGTAACATCTGGAATTTTAAAAATACAAGACCTGATGGAGGATACGATACCACTCAATTCAACTTTAAAAATTTGTATAAGCAGCTGGGAGTCTCATCTGGCGTTGGTTTTCGCTTTGATTTTAGTTATTTCCTGTTGAGGTTTGATGTTGCATTCAGATTTAAGAGACCCGATGTTTTGGAAAATGACGGCTGGCAGTTACCTGACATTAACTTTAGAAACATTTTCGGCTCCGGCGACGATAATCGCTTATGGCGTTACCAGAATTTCAATGCGACTATTGGAATTGATTATCCATTCTAAAAAATAGCCCAAATTAAACAGTTTTTAATTTTTACGTTAAGGATAATTTTTCATTACAAATAGATAATAAAGTACTACAATCTTTCTGATATAAAACAAGCCTTTTGCGTTATATTTACACAATGAGGTTTTGTAAATGAAATCTAAAATTCACACTAAAAAGCTGCCTGCTTATACCACAAAAAACGTGAATCAAACTGGAAAAATTAAGATAAAAAAATTAATCCTGATTTGAAAAACCATTTAAAAAGGCTGAATTGAATTCAGTCTTTTTAATTTAAACTTGTGTAATAAGCCGGTTCTTTGAACCCAAATTTTCAATTTATTTTTTCAAGCTATACACTCTTACATAATCCACATAAAATTTTTGAGGGAAAATGGAATTATCTATTTCAACGCCCCAGCTACCACCGACGGCAGTGTTGAGTAAAAGATAAAGAGGACCTGTAAACGCACCAGGAAACGCGGTTGGAGAAACCGTAAGCTCAAAATAATAATGGTCATCTACAAAAAGTTGTATCCTGTTTCCTTTTCGTTCCATTCCATAAACATGATAATGCGTATGCAGATCATCAAAAAGTAATTTACTTCCTTTGCTCATGTGTTTATTAGCTTCCCTGGAAGTAGAATCCCACCAATGTAAAGTACCCCAGACCGTGTTGGGCGTGTGGCCTACAAACTCCATAATGTCAATTTCGCTACATTTCGGCCAGCCCACTTCCGGCTTGTTGGCACCCATCATCCAGATTGCAGGCCAGATTCCTTTGCCATCCGGAATCTTTGTCCTTACCTCTATTCTTATGTCGCCAGTAAATGAATGCTTACCCAATGTGTTGATGCTTGCCGATGTATAGTCAGCGCCATTAAACTTTTCTTTTTTTGATTCAATGACAAGATTGCCATTTTCCTCATAACAATTTTCAATCCTGTCTTTGGTATAAAACTGCTTTTCATTGTTACGAACAAATTCTTCCTCATACTCCCACTTAGAACTGTCAGGCAGCCTGCTTCCGTTAAATTCATCCTTCCAGATCAATTTGCCCTTCTTTCCTAACGGTTTCAGATCAGTTTGCTGTGCGTTTACAGCAATAATATTTGTGCAAAATAGGAAAACGCAAATGGCAAGTACTCTTTTAAACATTTTTATACTTTTTACTTAATGAAATCAAACACTACAGCCGAATTTACGCCATCCTTATCCGCGGTTTTGATAGTAAATATGAATTCCGCTTAAACATTTCTTTACTGCACCATTATTTCGTCGGCGAACAACCATACTGGTTTTCCTTCGCCCGGATGGCCTTTGGGACCTACACCCAGGTTCTTCGCAGTTACACGAATATACCTCGCTTTCTGAACCGGAAAATTAAGTGTAAAATCTTTTATGATAAAGCCTTTTTCATCCGGTGAAATGGTATTTTTTACGGTTCCCAGGTCCGTAAAACTTTTCCCATCATTAGACACTGCATACGTCACAGATTGCGGTAAAAAAATCCAGTCTTTAGAATGTTGTAAACAACCAATGGTTATTTTTTGCACATCAGTTGGCGCTCCCATGTCTATCGTTGCAATTAAATCATTGCCATCAAAGGCATGCCAGTACTTACTTACATTGTCAGTTCCCCGCACCCCGTCCGTAAGAGTATTAGGCCCATCAGCCATGTAGTATTTGCTGTTGGGATAAGTATAGGTTACATTTTTGCCAATCGCCTTGTGCATCGAAAATTTTTGTTCGGCTGGTTTTACGCCCATCACTTTTCCATCTTCTATAATTACTGCTTTCACAGTAACGGATGAGTCAATGGATATCGGGCTTCCATATTTCATACTTCCGGCGTCGGGGTCGCTACCATCGGTCGTATAATAAATTGGAGCTCCGGGAATTTCCGAAGAAAGTGTAACTAATAATTTTCCGTCCCGGGATGTTGGTTTTATCGCGACTGTAAAATTACCGGGGCAATAATTAAATCCTTTTTCGCCAAATGCTTTAAACTGATTTTGTAAGCGATGATAAAAATCCACATAGTTTCTATTTTCTTTGGGAGTCCATAAGACTTCTGATAACGCCAGCATACGTGGCAACACCATATACTCTACCTGCTGAACTGTTGGTATAAATTCTGTCCACACATTAGCTTGCGC
>JBDTGD010000020.1:0-6023 GCA_039937595.1 Ginsengibacter sp.
GCGCCATCCTGGTGCAAAGTGGCTGTGGTGTTTTCCATGGCTCCGCTAACATATTCTCTTCCTACTATCTGGTCATACTTTGGCCACACATAAGGAAAATTCAAAATCTTTGAAAAAAATTCAATCATTGCCGGCGTTTCGCCGAATATTTTTTTGGCTACCGGCGCATATTCTTTTTCGACATAATAATCCACAGGGATTTTATTATAGTAATCTTTTACGATCACATAATCCCCTACTCCCATAAAAAACAGATAAGGTGAGTTTGGCAGGTCGAGCTTCCAATCATCAGTGCGGGTACCATCAGCATTTTTCTTTTGGCGAACCAAAAGGCCATTACTTAGTGTTACATATTTTGAAGGAACCGTCATAGAAATTTCTTCGGTGGTTTTTTGATTCGGTTTATCAATGGTGGGAAACCATGCGCTGTTGGATTCAGTTTCGCCCTGCGTCCATATCTCAGTATGTTCCTTGGTCAGTCCTTTCGGATTAATAAAATACAATCCTTTTGCATCCGTAATTGCCGCACTGCCGGGCAGTTTCAATTCATTGGGTTTGGAAATATATTTCAAATACAAAGTATATTTTTCGCCCTCTTTATAGGTTTTATCAAGTGTAATCCTTAGTTGCATACTGTCATAAGCATATTTTAAAGGAGTCTTCGAATTACCTTTCATTAAGGCAATTTCTTTTATATCCATTCCTTTTGCATCAAGTGTCAGGGAATCCGTAGGGTAAAAATGTGGTTCAAGCGTTACCCATTCTTCTCCATATAGCCATTGTTTATCATAGTCAAAGCTTACAGACAATTTGGTATGAACCAGGTCATTAATCCGGGGATAAGTACCACGGTAAATATGTTTCCATGCGGTATCTGTTGTTTGTGACGCTTGTTGAGAAAACGCCATGGTGGCCGTGCTGCAAAATGTGAGTACTAAAAAGATTTTTTTCATGGTTAGAATTTAAATGCGCGCAAAAGTACAGCCAAAATGTAAAAGGTTATTATTTTTTGACCAGAAAGCTATATTTTATATTATATTAAATAGCTTTGCTTATTATGTTTCAATCCCGTATCAGGAAATTATTTTTCTTTTTTATAGCATTAGTATTTACACTTGCAATAAAAGCTCAGAAGCCTCATTTTATTTATTTGCAAACCGACAACGGGCAGCCCTTTTATACGAAATTTAACGGAAAATTAATCAGTTCTTCTTCTGAAGGCTACGCTATTCTTTCGGGAGTGGTTGATGGAGACTATACATTAACGGTTGGTTTTCCCAAAAATGAAATGCCGGAAGAAACCTTCACCATCAACATGAACAACAATAATGAAGGTTTTCTTTTAAAAAAATTTGATGATAAAGGCTTACAGCTTTTTAATCTGCAAACCTTGGCATTAATTGAACCCTCGCGCAATAATACCGTCGCAGTTAATACCAAAAAGGATAATGACGCATTTTCAATAGCGCTGGCGGGTGCTGTAAAAGATTCATCTATTTTGCAAAACCATGAAAATATA
Organism: Ginsengibacter sp.; assembly: GCA_039937595.1. Classification (GTDB taxonomy): domain Bacteria; phylum Bacteroidota; class Bacteroidia; order Chitinophagales; family Chitinophagaceae; genus Ginsengibacter. The sequence goes on from JBDTGD010000020.1 coordinate 1,520, forward strand.
GTTTCAGCACCTGCGAAAAATACCGATTCAACTACCGCTGCAAATGCAGATACTGCTAAAGGAACAAATAACGTATCAGCAAAAGTCATGACTTTGCAACCACCATTAAGCGCTCTGGATTCAAGCAAGAGTTCTTCTATCACGAAAATTTTGGATGTAAAAGGTAAAGAAGGTTCTCAGATGATTTATGCAGATAAAGACAGCAATGGCACAGATACAATAAACGTGCTTATGCCTGTTAAAAATAACCAGGCGGATTCAAATGTGGAAAAAAATATTGCTGCTCAAAACAATCCTTCGACTGTAAATAACGCCCCACTCAATATAGCGCCTGCGGCTGCAGCCACTGCATCTAATACCGGAATCTCTTCTGAGAAAAGCACTGTTTCGAGTGAAACTAAAACCAAACAGGATTCTTTAGTCAACAATAATATAGCCGCAACATCAACTACAGACACTTCTTCCAATAATAATTCACAAGGAAAACCAGGTACGGCCGTAAATAATACGGAGAATGCCGTCCAAACACCATCGGAAAACCGGGTTATAATTCTCCCCAAAGAGGCTAGTGCCTCGAGGACAAATTCTGATTGTAAAAATTTTGCAACGGACAACGACTTTTTAACCCTCAGAAAAAAAATGGCTGAGGAAAATGATAACGAGAAAATGATACGGGTAGCAAAAAAATACTTCAAATCGAAATGCTACAGCACCGCACAAATAAAAAATCTTTCTTATATTTTTTTAACGAACGACAGCAAGTATCAATTTTTTGAAGCGGCCTATCCATTTGTTTCAGACTCAAATCAATACCTAACCCTCGAAAATCAATTTACTGATTCTTACAATCTTAATCGTTTCAAGGCATTGGTCGGTCAATAAACAAATTCTTTTAAAAGCTGTTTATGCCAAGATATTTTATAGAGGTGAGTTATAAGGGTACAGCTTACGCCGGTTTCCAGATTCAGAAAAATTCCAATACGATTCAAGCCGAAGTTGAGAAGGCACTGAAAATACTTTTCAAGGAGACTTTTGCACTTACCGGCGCCTCCCGTACGGATGCAGGAGTACATGCGTTGCAGAATTATTTCCACTTCGACAGAGTGCAGCTTTTAACCGCCAATAAAAATGGTAAAATAAGCCAAACTTCAAAAGTATATTCCCACGAAATATCTGTCAGGATAGAAGAGTCCGTTTACAACCTCAATGCCATTCTTCCCCGGGATATTGCTATAAAAAGGATTTCCCAGGTTGCAGACGACGCACATTGTCGCTTTGACGCGGTTTCGCGCGAATACAAATATTATATTTATCAAAATAAAAATCCTTTTTTGGACGGCAGAGCTTATTATTTTCCTTATAAATTAGTTTTGGAAAGACTAAATGAGGCTGCAATTATAATATTACAACACCGGGATTTTACCTCTTTCTCTAAAAAAAACACACAGGTAAATAATTTTATTTGTAAAATAATAATGAGTGAATGGATAATAGAAAATAATATATTGGTTTATAATGTAAAAGCCAATCGCTTTTTAAGAGGAATGGTCAAGGGAATGGTTACCACAATGCTAAGGGTTGGAACCGGAAAAATGCCATTAGAAGAATTTGATAATATTTTAAAAAGCAGGGATTGTACCAGGGCAGATTTCGCTGCACCGTCACATGGATTATTTTTGGTAGCGGTGGAATACAAGGATGGATTAGAAATCTAATTGTATCGTTTCATTTTAATATTTGTCGGTAAAATAACGTCCCGTAACTTTAGATTTGGATGAGACCACTATGAATGCAAATAATTAAATTTGATTATTAGCCCCAAAATAAGAAATCAACTTAATTGTTGATTTACTGTAGTTTGGATATAAAAAAAGGGATTTTTAAATGTAGTTCACGCCAGAAAAAATTTAATAAAAAATGCAACAGAAACGTATTAATATTCAAGACCTTGAAAGAAACAGCTATAAAGCGATGCTGACAATGGATAGCTACGTAAAAAATTCCCAAATGCCGGAATTTTTTAGAGAACTGATAAATATAAGAGCTTCGCAAATAAATGGATGTGCCTATTGTATCGACATGCATACCGAAGAAGCGTTGGCATTGGGAGAAACAGGAAGAAGAATTTTCGCACTGGCTGCCTGGAAAGAATCACCTTTGTTTTCTGAAGAAGAAAGAGCGGTATTGCAGTTGACTGAAGAAATGACGTTGATCTCAAAAAATGGAGTCAGTGATGAAACATATGAGAAAGTCTTAAAATTTTTTGGCGAAAGGGTTTTGGCGCAAATCATGATGCAAATAGTTATGATCAATTCGTGGAACAGGATAGCGATTTCCACACACCAGGTATTTGAAGCTGTTTCGTGATCCGAAAAATTTATTCCTTTCTTATGATTTTGCTCATATGAAGACATGTTTGTCTTTTTTAAGAAAAAAAATAATGTTAATTTCGTTCCTACAAGTTTAAATCTGGGCCAAATAAACCAATTGACAATTCTACAGGCTGCGATTTAATGATTTCAAAGAATACTTTTTCAACTAAAGCAATAATTTTTATCTGATATGATCCTACAATTTTGCAAAAAAGCTGTCGTACCATTCCTACTCAGTTTTTTGATCCCTACTATTTTGCTTGCCCAGTCAGATTCTGATATTTCTGCGCCAGGAGGACGAGGTGTGGGCGCTTTAATTTTGATGATACTATTATTGGTGATTACTTTTTTTGCGGCTGTCTACCTGGCTGTCAGGACCAGCAATTTAAGGAGCCGCATGAAAAGGACAGACGAACCGGCGCAGGAAAGAGATCTCGGTCAAATAATCAGCAAACTTAATCGTGAGGACATTGAACATTTCTTAAACCACAAAAAGATAAAAAAAACAAATGAAGGAAATAATACTGGGTCGCCGCTGGTTGCTTTGTTTCTTTTGATAATTTCATTTTTATTCAGTTCGTCTGCTTTTGCCCAACAGGCCGCTCCTCAATCGGGATCTATGTTTAACGATGGAGGAATCATCATTACACTTATTCTTATACTCACGCCAATATTGGTTGGGGTTATTTTAATGATTGTAAAAGTCCGGAATCTGACAAAGCGTTATAAATTTAAAAAAGATATGGCTGAAGCAGAACGTATCAGCGAATATCTCAAAAGATTGCCGGAACAAGAGATCACGGAGGCATTAAGAAAAAGAAAAGAAGTATTGGATTATAAAATTTCTCAAAACGTGCTTTCAGGCGAATTACCGCCGGAAGATAAAAGAGGCATCATAAGAAATGTAAATGAACATGCTAACATTCGTTTTATCGAAGAAAAAAGAAAAGGAATTGCACGCCCCGAAGTAGATCCGGAGCTTTCAAAATTAGTTCTTTGGTATTTAATATGTGCTACTATTTGGCTCATATTTGCCACCACGGTGGGGGAATATGAAGGCATTAAATTCGTGGCTCCGGATGCGGATCACCTTAGCTGGTTGAGTTTTGGCAGATTGAGGCCGGTTCACACCAACGGAGTTTTTTGGGGCTGGTCATCATTGGCAATGCTGGGGCTGGCTTATTATGTAGTACCCCGGGTGGGCAATAATAAACTATATAGTTTAAAACTTGGGTGGTGGTCATTGTGGCTAATCAATGCTTGTGTGCTTTTGGGCACTATTTCGCTCATGGCCGGTATTAATAACAGCGGCGGTGAATATCGTGAATACATCTGGCCTATAATGCTTTTGTTCGCTATCGCTGTAGTCCTTACGCTTACTAATTTTCTAAAAACGATAGCTACCCGAAAAACTAAAGAAATTTACGTTTCCAACTGGTATATTGTCGCGGCATTGATGTTCGTAATTGTCATTGCGCTGGTAGCCTATCTTCCGTTCTGGCAGGATGGCCTGGGCGAAACTATATCGCAGGGATATTATATGCACCAGGGCGTGGGTATGTGGTTCATGATGTTTACATTAGGATTGGTTTACTATTATTTACCTCAACAATTGAATAAACCCATTTATTCTTATGGGCTGGGTATCCTTGCTTTTTGGTCGCAGATATTATTTTATACAGTTATTGGGATGCACCATTTTGTTTTCAGCCCTATTCCGTGGTCATTACAAACAGTGGCTATCGTCGGCAGTATGGGAATGATCATTCCAGTAGTAGCAGGATCTACCAACTTCATTATGACATTCAAAGGTTCCTGGAATAAATTGAGCGGAAGTTATTCCCTTCCATTTTTTCTGATAGGCACCATATTTTATTTCACAGGATCACTTCAGGGCACTGCAGAAGCGTTCAGGACTGCTAATTTGTATTGGCACTTTACCGATTTTACGGTAGCCCATTCTCATTTAACCATGTATGGAATCATCGCGTTTTTTATGTGGGGTGGTATCTATGCGATTGTACCGAGGCTTACCCGAAGGGAGCCGCCGCAACTTACAGTGGGGATCCATTTTTGGATGGCATTTATAGGCCTAATGATTTATACGATTCCACTGATGATAGGCGGAACGT
>JBDTGD010000021.1:0-3738 GCA_039937595.1 Ginsengibacter sp.
TGCAAGGTCATTTTTTGAGGAATGCTTTTACTTTCCTTACCGTATAAGTCCATTTGAGATTTTTTAGCGATGATATGATTTGATTATCTAAGGTAAATATTCCCGGAAGCTTTAGAGACTTTTCAATCTAACTTTCGGGGTACCCGAACCGACTATTTTGTCAATTATACCTAAAACCTTATACCTTATAACCGATACCTGATACCCCCTACCTACTCCTCCTGCCATTTTTGCACATTTTTCCCATTGGCATAAACCTTGTCAGTATTACCATAATTATAAAAAATAAATTACAACTTATGGCAAAAATTATAGGTATTGACCTCGGAACTACTAACAGTTGCGTGGCAGTAATGGAAGGTAGCGAACCCGTAGTGATAGCAAATGATGAAGGCCGTCGTACAACGCCGTCCGTAGTGGCTTTTTTGAAAAACGGTGAACGTAAAGTAGGTGATCCTGCAAAAAGGCAGGCAATTACCAATCCTGTTAATACAATTATGAGTGTAAAACGTTTTATGGGGCACAAATGGGGCGAAGTATCTACCGAAGCTACCCACCAGAGTTATAAATTGGTGAAAGGTGACAATGATACCGTTCGTATTGACATAGATGGCAGGCAATACACACCACAGGAAATTTCTGCTATGATTCTTCAGAAGATGAAGAAAACTGCTGAAGATTATCTCGGTCAGGAAGTTACTGAAGCGGTAATTACCGTTCCTGCGTACTTTAACGATTCCCAAAGGCAAGCTACAAAGGAAGCCGGTGAAATTGCTGGCTTAAAGGTGCGCCGTATTATCAACGAACCTACAGCAGCAGCTCTGGCTTATGGTTTGGATAAAAAAAGTATTGACCAGAAAATAGCTGTATTCGACCTTGGTGGTGGTACTTTCGATATCTCTATTCTTGAATTAGGCGATGGAGTTTTTGAAGTAAAATCAACCAACGGCGATACACATCTCGGTGGCGATGATTTTGATAAAGTAATTATGGATTGGCTTGCAGCAGAATTTAAAAAAGATGAAGGAATTGATCTACACAAAGATCCGATGAGCTGGCAGCGTCTGAAAGAAGCATCTGAAAAAGCAAAAATCGAATTGTCTTCTTCTACAGAAACAGAAATCAATCTTCCTTATATCACTGCAGTGGATGGCGTTCCAAAACATTTGGTGAAGAAACTGACACGTGCTCATTTTGAAAAATTGGCTGACGAACTTTTTTCACGTTGTTTGAAACCATGCGAAGCTGCATTGAAAGATGCCGGGTTGAGTAAAAATGATATTAATGAAGTGATATTAGTTGGTGGTTCTACGCGTACTCCTAAAGTGCAGGAAATAGTAGAAAGTTTCTTTGGAAGAAAGCCACATAAAGGCGTTAATCCTGATGAAGTTGTTGCAATTGGCGCTGCAATCCAGGGTGGCGTATTGACAGGTGAAATTAAAGATGTACTGTTATTGGATGTTACTCCGCTTTCTCTCGGTATTGAAACTATGGGTGGCGTAATGACAAGATTGATAGAAAGCAACACTACTATTCCTACCAAGAAGATGGAAGTATTTTCGACTGCGAGTGATAATCAGCCCGGTGTACAGATTCATGTATTACAGGGTGAACGCCCGATGTCCAGTCAGAATAAAAGCCTGGGAACATTTAACCTGGATGGTATTCCACCGGCCCCACGCGGTGTACCACAGGTAGAAGTTACTTTTGATATTGATGCGAATGGTATCTTGAATGTTTCTGCAAAAGATAAAGGAACCGGCAAATCTCATAATATCCGTATAGAGGCTGGTAGTGGTTTGAGCAAAGATGACATTGAAAAAATGAAAAACGAGGCTAAAGCCAACGAAGCTTCTGACAAATTGGAAAGAGAGAAGGTGGATAAAATGAACCAGGCAGATAGCTTAATCTTCCAGTCAGAAAAACAATTGAAAGAATATGGTGAAAAGATTTCGGCTGATAAAAAAGCAGTCATTGAAGGCGCTTTGACAAAATTGAAAGATGCCCATAAAGCACAGGATGTAAGCGCTGTAGATGCATCACTTACTGAATTGAATGCTGCATGGACTGCCGCAAGTGAAGAAATGTACAAAGCCACCCAGGGCCCGGAAGCTGGCGCTAGCGATGGACAGGGAAATGGACAGCAGGCTAACCAACAAGGTGCAGAAGCCAATGCAGCTGGTGATAATGTAACAGATGCAGAATTTGAAGAAGTAAAATAAATTGGGCTGCTAGAGTCGATTATAATAGATGAAAAAAGGTAACCTCTTAAAAAAGGTTGCCTTTTTTTATTTGAACTGGTTGGTCTGCACTTTTTCCTCTGCCGCATCAGGGATTTTGGCAGAATAAAAATCTTTAATAAAAGTTTGTCTACTGGTCTTGCTCAACAAAAAACTTCGGTAACGTAAACATCGGTTTTGTTTCTTTTTATTTCTTTACTATAAAATGCATAATCTTCAGGTATTTCTTCCTGCAGGTGAAAAAAGAGGCACGGCTTGCTTAGCCCTTCAAAAACCAGGGTAAACCTGATAAAATCATTTATTATAAAATGCTCCGTCCATTGGGGCATCAGCGAAATATTAAAAGCTTTAATAAGTTTGCATTTACGACCGGTATCTTCTATTAAAAAAGTTTCAGGCCATATTCTGACGCCGCAAAGTTCCTGTGTAAAAAACCTGCAATGCACAATAGTGCAGCGTTCGGTCTGCTGCTGCACTAATTCTTTTACAGCTTTATCGATTTCTATTTGTGGCTTTACAAGAATGTTGCTCATTCATTAAAGTTTAAGTCTTGTACAAATTTAAAAATTTTAGGACGATTGAAATAGGATAAAAAATTATTCTCGATAGATTTTTGCGTATCTTTTAAATTGTAAAGGGAATTTGCGCCAGGAGCGGTTTTGTAATTGATATCTATTATGATATTAGCACTGTAGCCACGGCAGAAATATTTTCAAAGAACAGAGAAGAATGCGTAGACCGCATTGGTGAAATACAAATAGGTTTTAATACAGTAGAAGGGAAAATATGACTGATGGAACGACTATGAATTTTTGTCGTTTTTATTCCTGCTTAAAGCATTTTTATAATCACGTGGGGATTTTCCTGTAACTTTTTTAAAAATGCGGGAGAAGTAAAAAGTATCCTCATAGCCAATTTCGTCTGCGATGTCACTAATTCTGAGATTACTTTGGCTTAACAACTGGCATGCATACTGTATTTTTAGTTTTATAAAATATTCAATAGGCGATACGCCGGTTTTATTCCTAAATAATGCTGAATAATGGGAGCTTGAATATTTCAAATGACTGGCAAGTTCTTCGATGGTTAGTATTTTATCAATATTAGCTTTCATATATGTTATGGATTCGCCGATAGGATTGCGGGGAATATTGCTTGGGATAAACTCGGGCTGGCAAATAAAAAAGGTAAGAAACTTGTAAAGGCAAAGATTGGCAAACGCCAGATTGTTATCAGAGTAGCTGGTTGCAAGAGCATTGTACATTTCTGACCATTGGTCAATAATTTTTTGATTATATTCAATATCGGTAGGCTTTACATAATTTTCTGTTTTCATCCATTCATTCAACTGCTTCACCTTATGGCCACTAAAATGCACCCAGTATATGCTCCAGGGATTGTGTAAGTCTGCCTGGTAAATATGGAATTTTCCCGGCGGTAAAATCATAAATTGATTGGCGTTCAGCGTGTAACTTTTTGTTGCTGTCTGATAATGACC
>JBDTGD010000022.1:0-6962 GCA_039937595.1 Ginsengibacter sp.
TGCAATTCGAAAGAATCAATTTGAAATGTTGCTCAGTTTGCAAATGCGGTTTAACTCAGAGTTTTATAAGAAAGATTAAAACAAAAATTCACTTTATTTATTCGTTTACTATAAAATATAGAGCTGAATTTCCTGCCACTGCTATTTTTATTCAGCCGGAGTAATAATAATATTTCTATAATCAATAGGTCCATGATCTCCCTGCAAAAGTATTGGGCCTGGTGCTCCTTCATCGCTATCAATGGCTCCACCGGTAATACCCGGTATCTCGCGGTTACAGATAACCGTTTTGCCATTAGCTACTACAGTAACCATTCTACCCGTAAATATAATATCGTACGACTGCCATTTACCCGAGGTTCTCGGCAGTGTTTGGGAAGGCGCAAGAAATCCATAGATTGCGCCCATCTGATTATTATCGGGTTCAGGCTCATCGCTGTCTTCTATCTGCACTTCGTATCTGCCACGAAGATAGACGCCACTGTTACTTCCTTTAGGAAAACGAAATTCAATATGTAATTTAAAATCTTTAAAAGTTTGATTGGTTACCAAATTAGAACCCGAATGAGGACTACGCAAAAGTCCGGATTCTACTTTCCATTGATTTTTTCCTGTTGCATGCCATTGATTCATATTCGTACCATCAAAAAGATGAATGGGTTTACCCCACACCGGCTTTTTATCCCGATGCAAAAGAGGAGCTCTTTTTCCGGTCCACTGATACGTTTTTCCATTGGGAAAAGTCATGGCTCCTTTTAGCATATCATTTTGCAATGAGCCTTCTACCATCAGGTCATTAGGATCGTTTTCCCATTGCGGAGGTATAGAAAAGCTCATCTTCCCATCTCTCAAATTAATCCTTGAAATAGGGCGCGCACTTCCACCAGTTCCAACAAAACGCCCCACCAACATGCGTACACCAGATTTATAGATTTCCAGCCAGGAAGGAGCCGTAGCACCATCCATATCAATGGTAATATCCCATCTTCCTTGTATAGCCAACGAATCTGATGCCGCGGGATTACTTTTATTTGCCATGACTTTAGTTGTTGAAATCATTAAGAATAAAAAAGGGATTACTAGGAAATACAATTGCTTTTTGACATTGCATGTCGATAGTTTTTTCATAATCATGTATTTTTTATTTTTATAAATTTAGTGGTTATTTAATCGTTAAGTCTATTTTCGATATCCATCCGTTCATGTAGAATTCTGATTATCTCCACTGTATCATTTTTTACCCTGAAGAAAATAAGATGAGACTTCACCTTAGATGCCCTATATCCCTTTCGAACATGCTCCATCGATTTACCTGTATTTATATTTTTGCAGATGTAGTCTATTTCATCAAATATTAAATTGTAATAACGATCGGCCTGGTCAACAGACCAATTTTTTACGGTATAAAGCCAGATTTCTTCCAGGTCAGAAACCGCCTTTTCACTAATAAGAAATGGCAGCGGTTTCATAAAAACTTGTTATGCAAATTCTTCAAATTGTTTTTTGGGTCAAAGTTTTTTTGGAATCCACTTTTCTCTCCCTGAGAAAGCGCTCTATTAATATCTTTCATTTTGGATTCTTCTTCTTCCAAAAGCCTTAATGCGCTTCTGATTACTTCGCTTGCTGAATTGTACTTGCCAGATGATATTTTAGAGGAAATAAATTCCTCAAAATGTTCGCCTAATAAAATGGAAGTATTTCGTGACATATTCTTTTTTTTCAAAAGTACCAATAATTGGTATTTATTCCAAAAAACTCTTAGAAAATTTGAGGGCCGAATGCCATTGAATTTTTCTTTTTTTATAAATTACTCTTTCATTTTTCCTTTATCCTGTTCCTCTGATTTTTCCACATCTTCCTTCCACTCTCTTATTCTAGTAAAGGGTAATTTCAGAAGAATCCCTGTTGTCAGCTCTTTTTCATCAGGATAAACAGCAACTCCTGTCACAATATCATCCTGTCTCACATTTAATTTTATAGTTTTGTGCAACCTGTCCCAAAAAGAAAAGATAATAGAGAAATTGCTATCCGTCTCTCTTTTTTTTATGCTATGATGAATGCCATGCATCCTTGGAGTTACGAAAATTTTATTCAATACTTTTTCAAAACGAAATGGAATTTTCATATTGCTGTGTTGAAACTGATTCGACGCTTCAAAAACAATTTCATAAACAAGTACCATCAAAGGGGAAATGCCTATTAAAATAACTGATGCACCCCGAAAAAAGACAGAACCAATTAATTCGCCAAAATGAAAACGAAAAGAAGTGGTGATATCCAGGTCAAGATCCGTATGATGCACCAAATGAAATCTCCACATCAAAGGCATTTTATGAAGCACAATGTGCCAAAGATAATTGGTATAATCCAGCAATAGAAATGCTATCAAGGCTTTCAGCCACGCTGGTGCAACATATAAATAATTTAAACCGAATTGCCATTGCTCATTTTTGTATGCCAGCCAAACCATAAACGGAATAAATACAAGGCGAAGCAATGCAAAAGATGGAATGGAAACTAAGAAGTTAATTGTAATTCTTTCCCAACGGTTTTGCACTCTTTTTCTTAATTGGAATTTTGATTCAAGAAGAAAAAGAATAATAAAAATAATTACCAATATTGCCGAACCATACGTATCAAAAATTGATCTAATCATCTTTGCTGTTTGCATTAAAAATTAAACAAATCACGATTTGCAATAATTCCATATTGTTCATTGTTCATTGTTAACTGTCCATTGTTCATTTCTCTTTTGTCTTTTCCCTGATTTTCTTCAAAGTAGAATATATTCCATAGCCAATCAATAGTGCAATAAAGACATACACCCACACCGGAATATTTTTGCCAACAATGATAAGATATAAATAAGCCGAAATAAAAAAGAATCCAGTGAGCAAGGCGGGAAGCAAAAATGGCTTTTTATTCCTGAGATTTTTTATAGTCCGGTAAAGCGAAAGAAAAAAGAAAGGAATAGCACCGATGTAAATACTTCCAAAGATGTAAGGATTTACATTGTATTTTTCGCCCAGGCTGAAAAACCATTCCTTAAATATTTCCCACCATTCCATTATCCGAAAATTTTAAAAGCGGTATGTAATAATTTTTTTATCGTGTTTGTCAAGCTCTCTTCTTTATGTTTTGCAATAATCTGCTGATTAATTCTTGAGGCCACAGGATAAGGATACACCTTGTTAAATATAGAATTGATGGATAAATTACTGGTATTGGCCAGAAGTAATTCCTGTATCAATTCTCCGGCGTGGGGAGCTAACATAGTACCACCCAGTATTTTTTCTTTTTTTAGAAAACTTCCTTTGCTAATAAATAAGATCATTTTCGCGTATTGATAATTGTCAACCACTGCACGATCATCATCTGTAAAATCCTGTTCCAGTTTTTTATACGAAATATTTCTTTCCTTCAGTTGCTTTTCATTGAAGCCAAACGTAGCCAGTTCTGGATCAGTAAAAGTCACCCACGACATGTTATCGTTGTTCAGTTTCTTTTTAAATGGTGAAAACAAATTGTTTAATACAATGCGTGCATGAAATTCTGCAGCATGTGAAAACATTAAATCTCCTGCTACATCTCCGCAAACAAAAACATCTTTATTGGAAGTACGCAGGTATTTATCTTTTACGATTTTATCGTCCTTAACTGTAATTCCGGCATTATTAAGTTGTAATGATTCTAAATCCAATTCTCTTCCGATACCTACAAACACCGCATCAAATGGTATTTCTTCTGACTTACCATCTTTAAATTTCACTGATGCTATGCGCGCAGAAATAAAACGATCCACATCAGCATTGAAAATAAATTCAATCCCTTCTTTCCGCAATTGTTTTAAAAGTATGTCAGTTATCGCTGCATCATCATGTTCCAAAATCTTGTCACCATGTTGAAGCACGGTTACTTTGCTTCCGAGCCGGCTCATGGCTTGTGCAATCTCAATACTAATAGGGCCGGCACCGATTACCAATAATTTTTCGGGCAAATCACTAATATGAAAAATGCTTTCGTTGTCATAGTATTTTACACTTTCTACACCGGGCACTTTTAATTTTTTTGGCTTGGAACCTGTGGCAATTACTATTTTTTTTCCAGCATATTTTTTATCATTTACTTCTATTTCATTTCTTCCGGAAAAACTCGCTTTGCCGAGAGCTACATCAATTCCCTGGTCTTTTAACCATTGCGCATTCTCGTGTACACGAATTATTTCCTGTCTTTCATAAACATAATTCATTGCTTTTTTTATATCCACTTTGCTCGTTACTTGCAACCCAAAATTGGAAGCTAGTGTTGCATTATGTGCGATATGTGACAAATGTATCAAAGCTTTGCTTGGAACACATCCATCATTGAGACAATCGCCACCGATATTAGCATCACTTTTCGAAACCATCAATACTTTAAAACCTGCTTTGGCCATAAATAAACCGACAGTCAATCCTCCGGATCCGGAACCAATTACGATGATATCATAGATTTCTGGGGTCATATTTCAATGGCTAAAGTTATTGATTACTTTCTTCCTTTTGACTTAAAAATTACTCTTAAAAGAAATCAAACAGTTACCTTTAAAAAGGAATAATGACAATATATTAATACAATAAAAAATAAAAACATGAAATATGCCTTAAAAAGAGGCTTCATTGGCGGATGTATAGGCGCTGTTGTTTTAGCTGTAATTACTTACTTGATGGAAGTTGCGGGCAAGGGCGTTCCCCCTTTTGTAGCTATGTATTCAGCTACTATTGGCACTCATCCGGGGTTTCAAATAGTGGCTCTTATTCTTTTTATAATAAGCGGTGGAATATGGGGGCTCATCTTCACATGGATTGTCAAGCGTCCTACTATTTTAAAAGGAATTCTCTTTGGCTTGTTGCCTAACCTCTGGATATGGCTGGCTATCGATGGTTTTCTAGGCAAACCTTTATTCAATGGCTTTACTTTGATGGGCATCGTTGGCCCCGTTATTTTTAATATGCTTATCTGGGGCAGCATTCTTGGGTGGTATGCTTCCAGGAAACTAAAGACTTCAGTATCGTGATTAAAGTTTGTTGATAAAAGCCAAGAAGGTTTGTTAGAGACTTTATAAATTAAAAGATTATTGAAAAAACCTTCTTGGTTTGACTTCTTTTTAAAGCTTATGCTTCTTTACTAATGTTTTATGCAGTTTTAATAAATATTCCTGTGAATAACCGAAATAGTATAAAAGCCATATTCGAAAAAAAATAAACTGCATTCTGTAAATTCCATTATCTAAATATTTTCTCGCTGAAGTAGTTACTGCATCATTCATTACAATGAACTTTCCATATTTTTTGATGCGATGAATAATTTCCTGGTCCTCCATCATCAAAAGCTTTTCATCAAAACCGCCACAATTTTCAAAGACATTTTTTGTTACAAATAAACTCTGGTCACCAAAACGAACGGCATTTACATCAAACCGCGTAAACCAGCAATTGACTTTTAAAAACCAATGCTGATAATCGAATGCAAGTCTGAAAGATCCGGCTTGATAGTTCTTTTCAACAGCATTTAAAATATACAGCGTAAAGTTTTCCGGCGGAACACTATCCGCATGAAGAAAATAAAGAATTTCTCCTTTTGCTATGGAAGCGCCATAATTCATTTGTGCTGCCCTTCCTTTTTGTTCGGATACAACCACTGTCGCGCCTGCATTTGAAGCAATGGAAACTGTCGCATCTACGCTTTGTCCATCTGAAATTATGATTTCAGAAATAAGCTTGTCGATGTCTCTTTTTCTTATTTCAGCAATTGTCTCAGCAACATTTTCTTCTTCATTATAAGTGGGAATAATAATGCTAATCATGAACTTTTATATTTTAAATCCAAAGTTTTTCAAATGGATCAAATCTTTTTCGTCATCAATATCTGTAAGTTCCGGAAGCAGGAAATAAGATAACTGATTCCTGTTACAAAGATCAATTGTTTGCTGAAGTACGGTGTCTGTGCCCCACTTTATTTTTTGAAATAAAAATGAATACATGTTTTTCATTCCCAGTAAATAATAACCACCGTCGGTCGCAGGGCCAATTACAATATCAGAATTATTCAATTTTAAAAAACCGTCTTCCAAAATATCTTTATTAATTCCCGGGCAATCGGTTCCAACAATTACTACTTTTTTGTAGCCGGCAGTAAACGAACCTGCCTGGTCGGCAGACAGGCTTTTAAAAGCATTTTCCATTCTTTCGCCCAAATCATTCCCTTCCTGGATTTCTTTTTGAAATAAATTATTTTCCCAAATATCATCTTCTATAAATTCGGAATAGAAAACAATCTTATCAACATCTAACGATTGAATTTTATCGTGGGCATTTTTCAGAAGTTGTTTATAAATCTCCATTGCTGCATCATCGCCCAACGTATTTGCAAGCCTGGTTTTTACATGGCCTTTAATTAAATTTTTTACAAAAATGATAAGTGCATTTTCGGTCATAATGCCTTGATGGTTTCTGCAAATAATAAAGACAATTTTTCGTCTGCTTTTGCCGCCACTTCTATTATTTCAGCAAAACTTACCGGCTTTAAATTGTCGGGGTCACATTCATCTGTAACAACTGAGACAGCGATGCAGGGCAGTTGCAAATGATTGGCAGCAATCACTTCCGGCACGGTGGACATACCAACCAGGTCGGCGCCTATTATTTTTAAATAACGATATTCCGCTTTGGTTTCAAGATTAGGACCATTCACGGAAGCATAAATTCCTTCCTTCAAATCTATGTTTAATTCTTTCGCTTTTTCAAACAATTTATTTTTTAAATCCGGATGATATGGTTCATTCATATCAGGAAAGCGCGAACCCAACTCATCAAAGTTTTTTCCGGTCAATGGATTTCCAGATTGAAGGTTTATGTGGTCATCTATTAAAACCAAATTGCCTTTTTTGAAATTAAGATTGATGCCACCAGCGGCATTGGATA
>JBDTGD010000023.1:0-2708 GCA_039937595.1 Ginsengibacter sp.
AAGAAGAATCCGTATTATTTGTCTGTTTACTGTCAGGCAAGATTGAGTCATTGTCTTTTTCTCCAACATTGCTTATCTGGTGGTTTTGAAGTTCAGAATCATTTCTTGTTGAGTGGAATAGCCAATATCCACCTGATAACAGGAAAAGAATCAGGAAAAAAAGAATAAAAATCAATCTTCTATCCCTCTTCTTTTTTCCGATCTTTTTTTCAACATTATCCCATACAGCATCGGACGGAGGAATTTTCAACTCCTCCAATTTTTGCTGTACGTTTTTTTCAAAATTATTTTGCTCCATAATGGCCGTTTTTTTCTTTTAAGGAAAATTTTTCAATCCATTCTATTAATAAGATCCTTGCTCTTGCATACTGCGATCTGGAAGTGCCTTCGCTGATCCCCAGCATGGACGCTATTTCCGCATGTTTATATCCTTCTACTGCATACAAATTAAATATCGTTTGAAAACCTGTTGGCAATTGCCTTATTAATTCTGCAAGCTCTTTGGTTTGTAAATTCACTACCGGATTGTCTGTAGATACAAGGTGCAAAGGCATTTCATCAAAGGAAAGATCGTACCGGTATTTCTGGTTTGTTTTTAAGTAATTTAATGCAGTGTTCACCATTATTTTCCTAATCCATGCACCCAATTCACCTTCTCCTTTAAATTGTTTTAGTCGCATAAACACTTTAACAAAACCTTCCTGCATTACTTCCTCGGCATCACTCACACTTTTAGTATACCTGAAACACACGCCGAGCATCAAAGGCGCAAAATGCTCGTAAAGCATTTTTTGAGCCTCGGGCCGCTTCTTCAGGCAGTCTTTCAGTAATTGGTGATGATCCATTTGCTCCATTTCGTTACTTTGACAATAGTTATTGCCATTTCGTTGCATTTAAGATAACTTTTTTATTGCTTTACCTTTGCCTTCTCAAATTTTAAATTATATCAATCGATATGAATCTTCAGGAAAAAGATGAAAAATATATCTGGCATCCTTATACCCATCAAAAAAGCATGCTCCCGTCTGTACCCATAGTAAAAGGAAAAAAATCTTTACTAATAGATGAAAATGGTAATAAATATATTGACGCCGTGAGTAGTTGGTGGGTAAATATTCATGGACACGGTAATAAGTTTATTGCCAAAAAAGTCTATGAGCAGGCAAAGGACCTGGAACAGGTAATATTCACCGCTTTTACCCATGAGCCGGCCGTAACGCTCGCTGAAAAATTATTAAGCGTTTTGCCCGGCAATTTTTCAAAGATTTTTTATACAGATGACGGTTCTACTGCTATTGAAGTAGCGATTAAACTTTCGCTCCAATACTGGAAAAATGTCGGAAATAATAACCGGAGCAAAATTCTTGCGTTTCATAATTCATATCACGGCGATACTTTTGGCGCAATGAGTGTAAGCGAGCGGGGAATTTACACTGCCGCCTTTGAAGGCAAATTATTCGATGTCGTTTTTATTGATACTCCCAATGGAAAAAATATTGACCAATTAAAAAATGAAATTGAAAAATACAAAGATGAAATTGTTTGTTTTATTTATGAGCCTTTATTGCAAGGCGCCGGCGGCATGCTAATGTATGAACCTGATGATTTAAACGAATTACTGCGCTATTTGAAACAAGAAAAAATTCTTTGTATCTCTGATGAAGTGCTTACAGGGTTTTACCGAACCGGAAAGTTCTTTGCGGGAGATTACATGAAAGAGAAAGCCGATATCATTTGCCTCAGCAAAGCCCTTACAGGCGGTACGATGGCATTAGGCGTTACCGCGTGTACACAAAATATTTATGATGAATTTGTAAGCGATGATAAAACCAAAACTCTTTTTCATGGGCATTCATTCACCGCTAATCCGCTTGCATGTGCTGCGGGAATCGCCAGCTTCGAACTGATTCAAAAAAAAGAATGTTTAAAAGGAATTGAAAATATCATTTCGCATCATCAAAAATTTACCAAAAAACTGCAGCAACTTCAAAGCAAGGATTATATAAAAAACGTCCGCCAAACCGGTACTATTATTGCTTTTGAAATCTGTACTACAGATAAAGACGATTACTTAAATAATGTAAGCAAAGAATTTACTCCTTTCTGTATGAGACATGGAGTCTATTTACGTTCTATGGGAAATACCATTTATGTGATGCCTCCGTATTGTATCTCTTCAAGAGAACTAAAAAAGGTTTATGACGTAATCATTTCATTTATAAAAAATATAAAACTTTAATGCTCTACCGCGTTCTTTAAGTCTGCAAGGGCCGCAGTATATTGATCCCCGGAAAATTTATCTAAAAAAATACCCTGAATTCGTTTCCAGGGATACCAACCAAATTGAGTGTTGATATCCCAGGTCAGTTCAATTTGGTTATCCATTTTTGGCGTAAGTATAAATTGGTAACTTACTTTCGTCGAAGATGAAGATTCAACTTTAATTTCTATTTCATTATGAGTTGAATCAGCAAGTATTAAAGTAATTTTTTTTCCTTTCATATCCGTTAAGACAACAGAATTGAAATTATTTGAAGATTGGTTTTTCACAATCGAGATGTCTTTATCTTTAAACGCAGGATACCAATTTTTCCAGCGGTCAAAATCTATTATTTGATTTCTCACTTCTTCCCTGGAGCCATTTATTTCAACAGATTTAGCGACCGTTACTTTTGAAGGAAGCAATAAGCTTAATAAAAAAATGATAA
>JBDTGD010000024.1:0-9124 GCA_039937595.1 Ginsengibacter sp.
ACACAATACTACGACATGGACAATAATCCTGTAGGTCCATTCTTTGACCAAAGAACTTTAGGCAATGGCGTTAGTACTAATTTAACAATGCAAACGGATTATACCAATCCCATTACCGACAAGATGAAGCTGGAAGCAGGTTTGAGAGGAGCTATCAGAAATTCTAACAGCGACAACCAGAATTTTTTGATGGATCCCAATTCTGGAAAATACGTAACTGTAATTGGTCTTAACAGCAACTATAAATATAAAGACCAGGTGTATGCAGGTTATGTTACTTTTTCTCAAATGATCCATAATTTTACGTACCAGGTGGGTGGCCGGTTAGAGAGTTCAAATTACAAAGGCGAATTAGTTGACTCCAATAAAACCTTCAGCAACTCTTATCCTTTAAGTTTTTTCCCAAGCGTTTTCTTAACACAAAAAATTAATGACAAGGAGGATTTACAGTTAAACTATTCAAGGAAAATTAACCGACCCAATTTCTGGCAATTAATTCCTTACTATGATTTCAGCGATCCTCTAAACATTAGTGTGGGTAATGCTAATCTTGTTCCGGAATTTACTAATTTATTGGAGCTTTCTTATAATCTTAATTTTAAAAATGGTAATAATATTATTGCTACTGCATATTATCGCGGTACTAATAACCTTATTTCGAGGTATCAGTATTGGGACAAAAATCCTAATCCGGCCTACAATGATTCTGTGTTCATTTCTTCTTATGTAAATGCAAACAGCTCAGAGGCTTACGGCCTTGAAATTACTTCTTTAAACAAATTAGCGCCCTGGTGGAGTTTGACATCGAATATCAACCTTTACAATTCTAAAATAAACGGCAGCAACCTTGGGCAAAATATCAATAATCAAAAAGTTAGTTGGTTCGGAAAAATAAACAGCACATTTACTTTGCCCAAAGCTATTACACTTCAAATAACAGGCGATTATACCAGCAAAACCGTTTTACCACCAGGAAGAGGTGGCGGAGGCGGCAACAATTGGGGTGGCGGAAACTTATCAACTGCTAATGGTTATTCACTTCCTATCTATGGCTTTGATGCTGCGCTCAAAAAGGATTTCTTAAAAGATAAATCACTTACTGTTTCTATGAGCATGAATGACATTTTCAGAACCCGCATCACGAAAACGCATTCTGAGTCTTTACTGTCAAAAAGTATTTATTCTGTTCAGGATATTGAGCGTCAAATGGATCCGCAAAAATTAAGATTAAATTTGAGCTGGCGTTTCGGGAAAGCAGACTTCAGCTTATTCAAACGTAAAAATATGAATGATGCTTCCGGAGGAGATATGCCGCCCCAGGGAGGAATGCAATAACAATTTCAATACTGGATTTCAGTGATAAATTAAAAGATAGCCGGTATTTTCCGGCTATTTTTTTTTGTAAACGGGGGGCTCATGTCTGCTAAAAAAAACAAGTAGTAAAAAGTTGCCGTAGGCACAAAACGCCGCAGTCTTATACATGATATCTTCTAAAAAGAATTCATGGTATATTTGCGCACTTTAAAAATATTTTTTATACAGAATTAAACTTAAAAAGAGTATGGCATTACGCGCAGGAATTGTAGGATTGCCCAACGTAGGAAAATCAACTTTATTCAATGCCGTCAGCAACAGTGCAAAAGCACAGGCGAGCAACTATCGGTTTTGTACCATTGAGCCAAACGTTGGCCTGGTAAATGTTCCTGATAAAAGACTAGACGTACTGGCAGCGTTGGTCATTCCTGAGCGGATAGTTCCTACTCAGATTGAAATAGTAGATATCGCGGGGCTTGTAAAAGGAGCCAGCAAAGGTGAAGGCCTGGGCAATAAATTTTTAGCCAATATCAGGGAAGTTGATGCCATTATTCATGTAGTCCGTTGCTTTGAGGATGAAAATGTGTTGCGTGAAGAAGGTCCTATAAATCCTATCAGCGATAAAGAAATCATCGAAACAGAATTACAGTTAAAAGACCTCGAAAGCATAGACAAGAAATTATCACGCTCCGAGAAGATGTCAAAAACCGGTGATGCCAAAGCAAAAGCTGAATTTGAGATTTTAAAAAAATGCAAAGCGCATTTGGAACAAGGCAAAAATATTCTTTCACTGGACATTTCAAAAGAAGAAAAACTTGTTGTTGCGGAAAGTTTTTTATTAACAGACAAGCCGGTATTGTATGTAGCCAATGTTGACGAAGCGTCTATGCATACTGGTAATAAATATTCGGATCTGTTAGTGGCCGCAGCAAAAAAAGAAGGCGCTGAAGTCATCATTATGACAAATGCAATAGAAGCACAGATCGCAGAATTTGAAGATCCGGAAGACAAACAAATGTTTATGGACGAGTATAAAATGCAGGAGCCTGCATTAGACCGCTTGATTCATTATACCTATCATCTTTTAAATCTCTCCACTTATTTTACGGCAGGTGTGCAGGAAGTAAGGGCATGGACCATTCACCAAGGCTGGAAAGCGCCACAGGCTGCAGGTGTGATTCATAGTGATTTCGAAAAAGGATTTATAAAAGCTGAAGTGATTGCGTACAACGATTTTGTGCAATATAAATCAGAAGCTGCCTGCCGCGAAAACGGAAAATTAAGGATAGAAGGCAAAGAATACCTTGTTCAGGATGGTGATGTAATGCATTTCAGATTTAATGTGTAGAGACAGATTGAATCTGTCTTGATACAAATTGCAACCTGTATCCATAAAAATTATAACCTACCTCCATACAAATTATAAATCTACACAGAGACGGATAGCAATCTGTTTCTACGGCCGATGCCGCCTTTGCATCAATTCGCGCCAGGTGGTTAATATAAATCCATTATCATGCAGAAATTTTTTAAACCCCGGATCTAACATTGCCAGCATATCTGCTTTCCGGATGTCGCCGCTATCGGTAATTTCCGAAAACACTTCTGTAGGATCCGTGCAATGCATGATTACCATCGCTACGCCGGGCTTCATTTTCTGTAAGGTTTTTTCATATAAAGCTACTCTCCATTTACAAAGGCTTACATCATCTGTTTTCATTCCGGCAGGTACTTTCCAGTCGTAGCTATAGTTATGCAAATCATCCAGAACGGGCAGACCAGCATTCCATATCATTTTGCCTATTTGCTGAAATTGCTGAAGCGCCGCATCAGGCATTTTCATCTCATCCTGAATAAGCGCGTCATTACCTCCCGGGAACATCACGGGAATCTGCTTCTCTATTCCCAGTTGGATGTATTTCATCATAAAATCGTTGTTGGCAAATAACGTACCCATGTGAGAATCCAGGTGCGTGGGATGAAACCCCATCTTTTCCGCACGTGCTAACTGAGCACGGATTTCTTTATCCACTTCTTCGGCCGAAGCATGCCTTACCACATCAGCAACGTTAGACCATAAGTTTCCGGTAGAATCAGCCAAACCCGGTACCAAGGAAACTCCAGCCACGGGTCCCCAACGATAATTTTTCCATTCTGAAGTAAGCGTTAGATGCAAACCCGCATCTATACCCGGATGTTCGTTGATGTATCTTACGATTTGTGGAACCCACGGGCACGGCATCATCACACTGGTAGAATTGGCCACACCTTTGTTAAAAACTTTTTCTATTCCCCTGTCAGAACTGAAAGACATTCCCGCATCATCCATGTGCAGAATTATAACGCGGGCATTTTTAGGATAACCTAATCTTTCAGCATAAGTACTGTCCTGCGCCTGCATTGAAAAGACGACCAACAAAAAAAATGTAAAACAAGAAAAATATTTCATTGATTTTTTTAAAGTTGAAGATAAGATGAAAAAAATATTTTTTTAAAAGAAGTTTCAGTGGAAGCCTTCCAAATTGTCGCGGAGAAATGCTATATGCAGTCGGTCGCTGCGCCGACTACGGTGGACAGCGTATATGAAAATGATGTCAAGAATAGAAAATAATTTTCAAATAAGGAGATTAAAACCCCTATTCCGGAAGTTCATTTTGGGTAACAGCGGACACGTTTTTTTTAACTCTGAAAGTGAAATGCTTTTGAGAAAGAAAACTGAATGTAACAATAATAACTGTAGCAAATATTTTGGAAATAGTGGGAAAAAAATGCATGTACTGAACCAAAATATTTATGATAGAATAATTCAAAAAAAGATTGACGGCCACTATAAGCACATACCTTAACAATTGCACACGTCCGCGCAGGTAAGAGTCATTGAACACGATAAATTTTGACAATAAAAATCCCAATGGAAACGTAATACAAAATGACAAGCACAATGCCGCGTTGTATGGCTTTAGCGCTATAAATCCCAGGTCAACAATTTGCTTATTAAAAATAAAATTGAAGCTGATATAAAAAAGAAAAATATCAAGAAGCATATTACTTCCGCCACATACCGCGTACCGAAAGGTTTGAAGAGGCAATATATTTTTAAAAGGGGGATAAAAGAAATCAATAAAAGCGATTATTTTTTTTCTCATTTCCTCATTTATCATTGAGCATCAAAACTAAAAATTCCCGACAAGCTGCCGGGAATTTTTTAAATGCTAATTAATTATTTAATTACATAACGAAATGCAATACCTAACGGCAGGTAGGCGCCCGTACTTGGAGCCAGATAGAAGAAAGGATCTAAACCTAAACTTACATCGATAGGCACATTAGTAATCTTATAGTCAAGGCCCCCTGTGAGCCTAAGAGCGAAAGAAACACCGTTGTTGTGGTCATAGTATCTTGCTCCACCCCCAAATCCTAAAACACCACCACCGCCTACAAAATATTGCAACCCCTCTGCGCCATTAACTGGCCCCTGGTATTCGTACAAACCTTCAATACCGAGCCCACCACCATTAAAGAACAACAAAGAACCTTCCAACGCAGTATTCTGCTGGATAGAATGACGAATGTTGATACCCCCAACAGCTCCATTACCTGCATAAAACTTCGCGCCAAGAGCGGTCTGGTAGGTCTGCGCATTTACACTTGCCGCAGAAAATAAAATAAAAGCGAATAAGAAAAGAAGTCCTTTTTTCATAATGTTGTTTTTTAGCCGGTCAACCTTTTAAAGCACCGGACGTTTGAGTTTAAAAAAATTTATGGCTGCAAAAGTATTAATTAAAAAAAAATAAACAATTATTTTTCATAATTTGTAAAAATACTAACAATTATGAACCAGGTTGTTCCGCAGCCTCTCGCTGCGAACCTGCTATAGAATTCTCGTTTACCAGGTTGGCAAGAGTGGTGGTCGCATCAGGCTTTTTTGCCGGGCCGGTTTCCTCGTCTTTTTTTCTACCTGTAATTATAAGTCCAATCATCATAAAAAGTGTAGTCAAAATGATTACCTGTATTACCAATGATTTGTTGACCAAAGGGAAAGCCAATGTCGCCGGAACGGCAAAAAATAAAAGAATGGTGATTAATCCGCGGGGGGCTACAAACAAAAGTGGAAAGACCGGTAACCGTGCAATTTTCAGTATAATGGCTCTTACAATAAAAATAGCTGCAAAAATCAATACAGCGGTTACGAAAGTATCCGGATTGATGATTTCTTTTGTTTCAAATGAAAAACCAAAAAGTGTAAAAAAGAAAGTTCTTATTAAAAACGCGCCTTCCATTACTATTTCCCTGAATTTGGATACTTCTTTATTAAACTCATAGGGATTTAATTTCTTGATCCATTCAAAATTCTTTAGTTCATCAATATTGCTCAGGAATAACCCAAAAAATAAAATGAAAAGTAAAGCCGGAAGATGATATATTTCTGAAACAGCATAAATTAAAATGATAAGAATAATAATAGGTGCATGCTTAATGGGATGATCTATTTTGCGCAACAGAAATGAAAGGCCTATCGTAGCAACAAAAGAAACGACACAAATAATTAAAACCTGTACACCGAAATGGACAAAGGAATGCCCGTTTACATAGTCATTTTCCAATACAAAATTAAAAAATACCACACCCAGAATATCTGACAAACTACTTTCATAAATGATAAATTCTTTATTATTCTTTGACAAATTCCTGGCGCTGGAAATAGCTACGGAACTACTGATGACACAGATAGGTACTGCATTGATCAATGCTTCTCTCATTGGGATATCACCGAAATAATGAAAAGCATAGGCAACAATAAAGGACAAAGAGAACATGGAAACAATCGCGCTGAAAAATGATTTCCTTATCAGTTTGAACTTTGACTGGTTCAGTTCCAACTCGAGGGCTCCCTCTAACACTATCAGTATCAATCCCAGGGTACCAAATATGGGTAACAACCTTGAGAGATCAGGAATTTTAAATGAGATAAAATCTGCAATCTGCCTTGCCGACCATCCCAAAATCAATAAAAGGATTACTGAGGGAATCTTGGTACGTGCCGATGTAAGATCAAACAAGTAACCAAGTAAAAGCAGGATGCATATGATTATGATTACGGCTATTGTCATAAGGTTGAATATTATTGAAATTAACCCGTAAACCTGCTTTTGTGTCTACTTTGGAAGTTGCAATATAAAATGATTTTTTTCAGTAAAAGTTTAAAGGTGTTTTTTTATCTTTTTTCGCAACAAAGAAAGTTGACAAATTCCTCTAAATAAGTCCTTCAATAGGCGCGCCGATGTTTCGCTAAAAACAATTTTATTTTTTTAAATCATTGATTTTCAATTGTAAAAAATCTAGTTGTATAGAAGAATACACGCTATTTGTTTGTTTACTGCACATAAACTCGATTAAGTTACTCCATGTTCAAGGCCTCCTAAAAGATATCCAACATTTTATAGTCCAACAATTATCTGCCTCGAAAAGTTTTATTCGAAAAAGCCAGCAAATAGTTATACAATTTTATCTTTTTCATAGCAAATTATAACAATTACCTCCTAATTGATAAGGAAGCAATAAACTATACATATTTTTATCATCTCTTATAATCTAATACATATATCATGAAGATCAGCCAGTTCCTATCTTTCGCTCTCATCTTAATCTCTTTATCTTATTCGTCTGTTTCACTTGCGCAAGATGGCAAAGTAAAGCAGGTACAACTTACACAGTTCGATTTGCAATCTTCTTCCGTTGTTCCGCAGTCCGGTGAAATGATTTCCATTGCTTCATACAATTCAAATTTATATTGGTTTCCTGTAAAAGTTCCTTGTACGGTTCTTACAGGTTTGGTGGAAAATAAAGTATATCCTGATCCTTACATCGGCATGAATAATATGCTCATTCCCGACGCATCGGATTCTTTCAATCATCAATATAATCTTGAGCAATACAGCTATCTTCCCAACGATCCTAATCCCTGGAAGAAGCCATATTGGTACCGCACTACTTTTGATGTGCCACAAGGTGATAAGGGAAAACATTTCCAATTGATTTTTAAAGGAATTAATTATCACGCTGAGGTTTGGGTAAACGGAAAACGCATTGCTGATTCATCTGAAATGTCGGGAATGTTTGCCCAATATTCATTGGACGTAAGTAAAGTAATTAACGCAGGTAAAAACAATGCGCTGGCAGTAAAAATTTACCCGTTGGATTTCCCCGGTTTGCCTGCAACTCCTCAATTGAAAGCCCTGGGCGGTTTCTTTGCCAATGGCGGCCCGACAGGCGATATAGGCAAGAACGTTACCATGCTTTGTTCCGTTGGGTGGGATTGGATGCCAGCCGTTCGTGATAGAAATATGGGAATATGGCAACCTGTTTACTTGCGCACTTCCGGACAGGTTACTATTCAAAATCCTCATATCAAAACGGATTTAAGCAATCTTCCCGATACAAATGTTGCCAAACTTTCACTCAATCTTTCTTTAAATAATTTCAGTGACGCTGCGCAAAACGGGAAATTAAAAATTATCATTTCTCCGGAAAATTTCGTTGGACAATCATTCACTGTTGATCAAAAAATTACAATCAATGCCAACAGTTCTGCAGAAGTTAATTTAACACCGGAAAATATAAAACAATTCATCATTCAGAAACCACATTTATGGTGGCCTAACGGATATGGTAACCCGAATTTATACCGTATTCATTTGCAATATGAAAATGGCAACCAGGTTTCTGATGATACTTCTTTTGTATTCGGAATAAGAACGGTGAGTTCCAAAATTGTAATGGTGAATGAATGGGCACGCAGGGATTTTTATGTGAATGGCCAAAGAGTGCATCTCACTGGCGGCGCCTGGGTCCCGGATATGATGCTGAACCGCGATTCGCTGCGTTATGATTACGAATTGCATTTGTGCAGAAATTCCAATATCAATCTTGTCCGCATTTGGGGTGGAGGTATTGCACCTCCCGATATGTTTTTTGAAGCCGCTGACAAATATGGATTGTTGATCTGGCAGGATTTCTGGGTCACCGGCGACACGCAAGGCGAGTTCAAAGGATCACCAGATTGGCCTTTGGAAGGAAATGTGTTTATCAAAAATATGGTGAGCACCATTTACAGGATCCGGAATCATCCAAGCCTGTTGGTATGGACGGGGGGAAATGAAGGCCACGCAAGGAAAGAATTGTATGATGCGATGAGAGAAAATATTTCAACGCTTGATGGAACAAGACCATTCATTCCAAGTTCTTCGGGATATGCAAAACTTCCTGCCGGATGGAAAGGCTCATGGCCTGATGACGGACCATCCGGAGTTTATAGCGGAGGCCCTTATTCATGGCAGGATGCAGCGCATTATTATGAATTAGTAAATGAAAAAAAAGATTGGGTTTTCAAAGATGAAACAGGAATTCCATCACAACCGCCTTATGAAACTTTACCACAAATCATCAATAACCTCGTCCCGGATTCTACTTTGCCATTTCCGCTAAATAATACCTGGGGCTACCATGATGCTTGCGTAGGAAACGGACATTACGATACTTACTATAATGCTATGGCAGAGCGATATGGATCTCCGGTAAGCATGAAAGATTTCTCTGATAAAATGCAGTTAATAAATGCGAATGGATACCGTGGAATTTTTGAAGCCGCAGGACATCAATTAAATGAAACAGGCGGTGTAATGCTATGGAAACTAAATGCTGCGTTGCCAAGTGTTATCTGGCAGGTGTATGATTGGTATCTCAATCCAAACGCAGGATATTATTTTATGCAAAGAGCAGTTGAGCCGGTGCACATTCAATTAAACCTGGA
>JBDTGD010000025.1:0-3601 GCA_039937595.1 Ginsengibacter sp.
TTATTAAGCCGCGAAGAAACTTACGGCGATATCTCTCCAATAAGATTAAACAGTAATGGTGTTACCGCTTTTGTGAGTATCATGCGCGGTTGCAATAACATGTGTTCTTTTTGCGTAGTGCCTTTTACGCGTGGCCGCGAACGCAGTCGGGATGCCGCTTCTATTGTGAAAGAATGCAATGAATTGTTGATTGAAGGCTATCGTGAGGTAACGTTGCTTGGCCAAAATGTAGATAGTTATCAATGGGTAAATTCTGCTGACAATTCCGTTGTTTCCTTTGCTAATCTATTAGAAAAAGTGGCGCAGATTTCACCTTTGCTTCGTGTACGGTTTTCCACTTCTCACCCAAAAGATATTACGGATGAAGTTTTATTTACCATAAAAAAATACGATAACATTTGTAAATACATTCATCTTCCCGTACAAAGCGGGAGTACAAAAATTTTACAAATGATGAACCGCACTTATACCCGTGAGTGGTATATCTCAAAAGTGAACAGGATAAGGGAAATTCTTCCCGGATGTGGTCTGTCAACAGATTCCATCACTGGTTTTTGTGGAGAAACCGAAGAAGACCATCAACAAACACTAAGCCTTTTTGAATATTGTGAATACGACTTGGCTTATATGTATTTTTATTCTGAGCGCCCCGGAACACTTGCTGAAAGGAGATTTGAAGATGATGTGCCATTGGAAGTAAAGAAAAGAAGACTGCAGGAAGTAGTGGCGTTGCATCGCATTCATTCCTTAAAAAGCATGGAAAGGGATTTGGGAAAAACATTTAAAGTTTTAATTGAAGGCAATTCTAAAAAAAGTGATGAGCATTGGAATGGCAGAACCGATCACAATAAAATGGTGGTATTTCCAAAAGCAGGAAATTTGGATAAAGGAGATTATGTAAATGTGTTTATTGAAAGCTGTACGGGTGGAACGTTGATTGGCAAAATAATACAAAGTTGATGCTTGATGAAATTAAAAGTGAACTGGTAAATCTTGAAAAAGATAAGAATATAAAAATCTTATATGCAGTTGAATCAGGAAGCAGGGCATGGGGATTTGAATCGAAGGATAGCGACTGGGATGTCAGATTTTTTTATGTACATCAATACGATTGGTATTTATCAATCGATGATAAGAAAGACAATATAGAAAAAATGTTGCCAAACGATCTGGATTTAAGTGGATGGGAATTGAAAAAAGCTTTGTTTTTGTTTAGAAAATCAAACCCACCGCTTCTAGAATGGTTAAGAAGTCCGATTATATATAAAGAGGAATATACAACTGCCGCACAATTACGAAATGCGGTTAAAAGTTATTTTAATCCTAAGTCTTGTTTATATCATTATCTGCACATGGCAAATGGTAATTATGAAGCATATTTTAAGAATGAAGTAGTAAAATTAAAAAAGTATTTTTATGTATTAAGGCCAATCCTCGCCGGTTGCTGGATTGAAAGAACCAATGAAATGGCACCAATGGAATTTGATATTTTACTTGACGCAGAAATTTCAGATCTTGTTTTGAAAAATGAAATAAATAATCTGCTCTTAAAAAAGAAAAATGGCGATGAACTTAAAACAGGCAACAGGATAAAAGTAATTGATGATTTTATACTTGAAAAATTGAATCATTTTAAAATCTTGTTAGCCGATTTTAAATTCAACAATTCAATAAGTAATGACTTATTAAATACAATTTTTAGAAATACTCTTAAAGAAGTTTGGACAAATAATTAAAATAATGGCAGATCAGCAAGCAATAAAAAACAGATTCGGAATAATAGGAAATTCACCTGCATTGGTGTATGCGCTGGATGTAGCGATACAGGTATCCAATACCGATTTAAGCGTTTTAATAAATGGTGAAAGTGGCGTGGGAAAAGAAGTTTTCTCTCACATCATTCATTCACTTTCTGCGCGAAAGCACAATCCTTTTATCGCGGTCAACTGTGGCGCTATTCCGGAAGGGACTATTGATTCAGAACTTTTTGGTCACGAAAAAGGCTCCTTTACAGGAGCTGTTGATTCAAGAAAAGGATATTTTGAAACGGTCAACAGCGGCACAATTTTCCTGGACGAAATCGGCGAACTTCCTTTAGGTACCCAGGCGCGTTTGCTTCGTGTTTTGGAAGCGGGGGAATACATTCGCGTTGGCTCATCAAAGGTTCAGAAAACGGATGTAAGAGTAATCGCCGCTTCCAATAAAGATCTGTTGGAATACACACACACGGGAAGATTCAGGGAAGATTTGTATTATCGTCTAAATACCGTTCCTATAAGGGTTCCTGCGTTGCGCGATAGAAAAGAAGATATTCCATTACTATTCAGAAAATTCGCAGTGGATTTTGCTGAAAAATACAAATCGCCGCCTGTGCAGCTGGATGATGATGCAAGAAATCTTTTGGTCAATTATCCCTGGCCCGGTAATGTGCGTGAGCTAAAGAACATAGCCGAGCAAGTGTCGGTTCTTTCCAAAGAGAAACAAATAAGTGGCGAGGAATTAAGAAAATTTTTGCCGGAGGCCAACATGAACCGCTTACCGGTTTTGGCGTCTCATCAGTATGGCAACAACCAGAAAGAATTTGCCAATGAAAGAGAAATTTTGTACAAATTATTTTTTGACGTAAAAAAAGATGTTACTGAATTAAAGCGAATGTTTTTTGATGCAATGCAAAATCCATCCCTGGTAAATAACAATCATTTTGTTAATGAAAAAATGATTACTGATTTTCGCGATGAAGTACCAAGTTCTTCGCTACCTTCCGGGCAAGCTGTAGTTCTCAATAATCACAACAATAACATTGATGACCACCAGGAGGTAGAAGAATCTTTAAGTATAATGGATGCAGAAAAGGATTTAATCGTGAAAGCGTTGAAAAAGCATCGTGGAAAAAGAAGGGACGCTTCTAATGATCTTGGAATAAGCGAAAGAACTTTATACAGAAAATTGAAAGAGTATAACATAAATGAATAAGTCCATCACCTTTAAAGGAAAATGCGAAGCTTAAAAACCATCTGATTCTTGAAAATTTAAGAATAAAAATGAAAACAAAATCAACTATAAAACTTTTTGCGCTGCTCGGTTTTTTACTGCTGGTTTTTACCTTTGCGACCTGCAAGTATTCTTTCAGAGATAGTTCACCTATTCCAGCCAACATTACTACATTTAGGGTAAATGCCTTTGAGAATAAAGCGCGCTATGTGGATCCAACAATAGCACCCCAATTGACTGAGAAAGTCAGGCAAAAAATTATCAGCCAGACCAGGTTGAGGGAAACCAAGAATGATGACGCAAATTATGATATCAGCGGCTACATATCAGATTATAGTGTTACCACCAGTGGTGTTGCCAATCAACAAGCATCAACCGACAGGCTGAATGTAACTTTTCACCTAATATTTAAAAATACGGTAGACCCTGACCCTGACAAAAGTTTTGAGGCAGATCTGTCAAGTAGCTATGATTTTTCGGGAACACTAAGTCTGCAACAGGCAAGTTCAGATAACGCGGCTAATATACTAAAAACCGTTACAGACGCAGTCTTCAATAGAATATTTTCAAACTGGTAATAATTTATTTTGATGAACACGGAAACCAATTA
>JBDTGD010000026.1:0-1644 GCA_039937595.1 Ginsengibacter sp.
TGCATGGCGCGGGTTATTTACAAAACATTGATAAATGGTGGAGCTATTATTTCAGGGAAACAATGTTTAACAATCTTCTTGCCGACCACGGTTATTATGTGATGGATGTTGACTATCGCGGAAGCGCTGGTTATGGCCGCGATTGGCGCACGGCAATTTATCGCCACATGGGCGGAAAGGATTTAACGGATAATGTAGATGCTGCAAATTATTTAGTAAAAACTTTTGGCGTAGATCCAAAAAGGATAGGCATTTACGGTGGTTCTTATGGCGGCTTTATTACGTTGATGGCAATGTTTACTACACCGGACGTCTTCGCTGCAGGCTCCGGACAACGCTCCGTTTCAGACTGGGCAAATTACAATAATGGCTACACTTCTGAAATTCTGAATAAGCCTTATGAAGATAGCCTGGCCTACAAACGAAGCTCGCCGATTTATTTTGTGGATGGATTAAAAGGACATTTATTAATGTGCCATGGCATGGTAGATCAGAATGTGCATTTCCAGGATATCGTAAAAGTTACCCAACGATTAATTGAGTTAGGAAAAGACAATTGGGAACTGGCGCCCTACCCAATGGAAAATCACGAATTTGAAGATCCATCAAGTTGGACAGATGAATACAAAAGGATTTATAATTTGTTTGAAGCCGTTTTGAAGAAGTAAGGAATTGATCACAGTAAAAAATGCTTTAAGACTGGCATCTTATTCTTCTTTTTCGTAAAAACAATCTTTAAATGTGACAAAAATATTCTTCTTTTTTGGGTTAAAAAATGAAGAAGTTTCGCTTCTATAATTTTTTTTTCGTAACAACGTTTCACGCCAGTGGACGTTCCGTAATGCTTTTTTCTTACTTTCAACACATGAAATCAAAATATACCTTCCTGATTTTTTGTATGTTGGTCTTTGCGCTTTTCCTGAATCCCAGGGAAGCGGGGGCACAGGCAAAACCTATTAGCCTAAATCCGGAGAATCCTCACTATTTTCTTTACAAAAATAAACCTGCTGTTTTGATCACTTCCGGTGAGCACTATGGAGCCATGCTCAATACTGATTTTGATTATACCATTTACCTGGATGAACTCCAATCAAAAGGGCTTAACCTGACGCGGACGTTTAGTGGCAGCTATGTAGAGCCGTCCAATGCCTTTAACATCTCAAAAAACACATTAGCTCCGGGGCCGGGTAAATTTCTGTGCCCGTGGAAAAGAAGTAACGTATCCGGCTACCGGGGAGGTGGTAATAAATTTGACCTGTCGCAATGGGATAAGGCTTATTTTAAACGCCTCCAAGATTTTGTTTCTCTTGCAGGAAGTAAAGGAGTGATTGTGGAATTTACCCTGTTCTGCCCTTTTTATGGGGACGAACAATGGGCGCTCAGCCCAATGAATGGCCTCAACAACGTTAATGGTATTGATACCATGCCGCGCACGGATGTATATACGCTTGATAAAAACCGGGGACTTCTTGCAGTGCAGGAAAAACTGGTACGCAAGATCGTTAGTGAGCTAAAGGATGATGATAATGTAATGTATGAAATCTGCAACGAACCCTATTTTGGAGGCGTTACTATGGAATGGCAACATCATATTGCAGAAGTGATCTCGGAAGCAGAAAAAGACTTTCCTGCCAAACATCTTAT
>JBDTGD010000027.1:0-5055 GCA_039937595.1 Ginsengibacter sp.
AGGGAAATAAAATTGAAATGAAGAAAAGAATTTGTAATAACTACAACTGTTCTTCGTGTTCCTCGCGGAATTTCTATTGTCCAGACAAATGATCTAAATAAATCGCGTGCTTGTTATATTTTCCTCCCGATAAATAAATCCCTCATTCGGACAGTATTTGACGCTGTTCGTCCTTCTCATCCTGTTTTTATTATTTTTTTAAGTTATATTCAACGAATCAATCATTTTATTGAGGCAACATTTATTATTTTAAAAACTAAAAAAATCAAAATGAAAAAAGTAATTCCGGTTATGCTAGCCACCGCCTTCATGGTTATGGCCGCATTCATTAATCCTTTGCACGCACAAAATACCAAAAAGGAAATGGATAAACTTGCAAAAGATTTTGAAAATGCTTACAACAAAAAAGATGCTAAAATATTAAAGGAATATTACACAAAAGATGCGGTAAGAGTCAATGCCGATGGAGCAACGACCAATGGTAATGACGCTATAGAAGAGGGCTTATCCAACGATTTTAAAACCAATAATGCGAAAATAAAAATAACCTTAGCCAAGGCTGTAACCGAAAGTGATGGTTCAGTTACCACTACTGGTACCTATCATGTTACCGGCACTAACATGCAAGGCGAAAAAATTGACGTTGGCGGGAATTTCACTAATACTGCTGTAAAAGAAAACGGGCATTGGAAAATATCAAAAAGTGTTTTAACTAATATGTAAACCGAAACCAATTACCGGAAAAGAGCTTATTTCTATTTTCCTGGAATATTAAACAATTACCATAGAACATAAGGGAGGAGAATTCAAATTCTCCTTATTTTTTGGTCTTGGTAGTAAAGCAACAAATAACAATGATTTTTATTTTCTGAAGATATATTGATAAGGATTATTCAATGAGAAATGAAAACATGAACCAAGGAGCAACAATACTTTTCTGGACTTGGGAAAGCAACCAAGTCATCTTAGTCAAGCGTTTGAAAATGATAAAGGCTGCTTAATTGTAAACATTCCAGTGATAAACATTTTATCAATAAAATACCTGAATAGCTAACTACTTACGGACTCATTGTTAAAACGGATGCATGGAAAATGGATGAGAAGAAACAAGATTTTTTTTACACTTTTTATTATTTGGCGCTTAAAAGATTATAAGTGAAATTTATTATCTAAACAGCTTCTTGTCAATTATGCCAATAGCCCCCTCCAAAAAAATATTTCTCGCTTCATCATCTGAATTAAAAGAAGATCGAAAGGAGTTTGAAATATTCATTAACCGGAAAAATAAAGAATGGCATAAAAAAGGTGTTTTTCTGGAATTGGTTATTTAGGAAGATTTCCTTGATGCAATGTCCAAAACACGATTGCAGGATGAATACAACAAGGCTATAAATGAGTGCGATATTTTTATTATGCTCTTCTTTACCAAGGTGGGCAAATACACGGAGGAAGAGTTTGAAAAAGCTTTCGGTCAATTTACAGAAACCGGCAAGCCCATTATCTATACCTTTTTCAGGGATTCATATATTAATACCGGTAGTATTGATGACACGATATTAAGCATGTTGAGTTTTAAAAGAAAATTAAATGAACTCGGCCATTTTGTTACAGTCTATGAAAATATTGATCAACTTAAATTGAAATTTACCGAGCAACTTACAAAGTTTGCCGATACAGGTTTTCTAGAGATTGATCAATCAGGAAAAGCAGTTTTTACAGCATCAAAATTTCCCAAAGAACTTACTAACGCCCTTCCGAAAACGCACCCCGATGAAATCATTGGCCGTGAAGAAGATTTGAAATCCTTGCATGATTTATTATGTAACAATAAAAGAGTTATTGTGGTAAATGGTTTGGGTGGCATTGGCAAAACAACTTTGGTGCAGGCTTATGTAAGTAAATACTATGAAGATTATGCACATATAGTTTGGATTACTCAAGGTTCTGAAAATATCATCAATGATTTTTTAAATGCCGAAGGATTATTAAAGAACCTTGAAATAGAAATTCCCAATCCCGAACCGCAACAACTATTCAGCGAAGTGATACGTAAATTAAAAGCTATAGCAGAAAAACCCAACCTGCTTGTGATTGACAATGCGGAACAATCTCTTAAGCAATTCAAAGACCTATTACCCTCCCAACCAAACTGGCACCTGCTGGCGATTTCCAGGGAAGAAATAACCGGCTTTCACAGAAAAACAATAGATTTTTTAAATGAAGAACAATCCATACAATTGTTTGAAAAGTATTATACCCATCATAAATTAACCGGTGAGAATATAAAAGAACTAGTAAAGTCTGTTGACTACCATACCCTCACCATAGAAATACTTGCCAAAACGGCCCAGGTACAGCGTTACGATGCTGCAACTTTACAGCAAGCCATAGAAAAAGATATAAAAGCGCATGTTGAGGTGTCACGCGAATCAGCTGTGGTAGAACGGGTAGCCACTTACCTCGCTACAGTATTTAATATGAGCAAGCTCAACGAAGAAGAAATATGGCTGATGAAACAATTTGGTTGCCTTCCACCGGAGTTTTATACTTATACCTTATTAAACGAACTTTTAGTTGATGAAGAAAGCGATTATAAAGATAGCCTTGCTGAAACGTGTAATAAAATTGCCCAAAAAGGATGGTTGCAATACAACGATGTTAGTGACAGTTATAAAATGCACCGTATTGTGGCAGGTGTTGTAAAAAGGCAACATGCTGTGAGTGTCAACGATGTTAAAACATTGATTGATACTGTTACTTCAAAACTGGCACTGGATTATACAAAAGATAATCCTGTTGACAAGTTTATATGGATACCATTTGGCAAAATGCTGCTTGAGTACTTTAGTGAAGATAGTTCAGAAGTTGTATCAGCCTTGCAAAACAACTTGGCCCTGGTGCTTAAAGACCTTGGCGATTATGAAGAGGCAAGAGCATTGCTCGAAAAAGCCATGGCATCCAATGAAAAGAATTTTGGAATGGACTGTCCTCCCACGACGACAAATTATTCAAACTTGGCCCTAGTTCTTAAAGATCTTGGCGATTATGAAGGGGCAAGAGTATTGATGGGAAAAACTTTAGCATCCAATGAAAAAAATTTTGGAAAAGGCCATCCTTCCACAGCGATAAGTTATTCTAACCTGGCTACAGTGCTTAAAGATCTTGGCGATTATGAAGGGGCGAAAGTATTGCTGGAAAAAGCCTTAACATCCAATGAAAAAAATTTTGGAAAAGACCATCCTTCCACAGCGATAAGTTATTCTAACCTGGCCACGGTGCTTAAAGTTCTTGGCGATTATGAAGGGGCGAAAGTATTGCAGGAAAAAGCCT
Organism: Ginsengibacter sp.; assembly: GCA_039937595.1. Classification (GTDB taxonomy): domain Bacteria; phylum Bacteroidota; class Bacteroidia; order Chitinophagales; family Chitinophagaceae; genus Ginsengibacter. Next base: position 3,331 of record JBDTGD010000027.1, read on the forward strand.
TGGTATCTAATGAAAAGAATTTTGGAAAAGACCATCCTTCCACAGCGAGAAATTATTCCAAACTAGCCATGGTACTTAAAAACCTTGGCGATTATGAAGGAGCGAGAGTATTGATGGAAAAAAGTTTAGCATTCGATGAAAAGAATTTTGGAGAAGGGCATCCTACCACGGCGCTACGTTATTCCAACCTGGCTACGGTGTTTCGCGACCTTGGCGATTATGATAAGGCCCTTGAATTGTCTGCGAAAGCATTAGTAATTTTTAGAAAAAGTTTGCCCGAGGGGCATCCTAATATAAAAACTGTTGAGGGTGTGTATGAATCAATAAAAGAAAAAATGGAAGGTAAATAGGAATATAAATTGAACACCAAATTAGCCAAGCGTTTGAAAATGATAAAGGCTGCTTAATTGTAAACATCCCATTGATAAACATTTTATTATCATAGTGCCTTGATAACTTTCTATTCGCTGCAACAAATAACTCACTTCCTGGTTCGCATATTTATCGTGGGCATCGTTTACGTCTGTACGTTTGCCGAATAACGCATCAGCTTCATCAAAAAATAATATCCAATCATTTTGCTGAGCCGTTGTGAATATTTCATCTAAATGTTTTTCTGTCTCCCCGATATATTGACTAGTTAATTGTGAAAGGTCAATCCGGTAAATTTCCTTTTTATATAATGAGGAAAGAATCAATGGAACGTTTTGATTAATGTCACTGCCAGGGTCGTTCCAACAATAATCTCAAAGGCATTCGATTTTCAACTGTTGATAAGCCTGCATTATCTTTTATCGCAAATAATTTTTTCGTGACCTCTTCGGAAACAATGGAAGTCGAAGGCACTAAAGGAATTTTAATAATATTACCGTAGGATTGTTGTGACATATTTTTATTCAAATTATCCTTTAAAAATTGCTGAGACGATGCAACAGGTTTTTGACTTTTCATGCTTTAAGTTTTTTTACTTTCTATAAAAGTATAATTTTAGATTGAACAAATACTCCATTCTCTAAGCAATTATATATTAGCTTTTACATTTCTTAGCGTTAAAACAGATTTTCATCAAAACAGGAATCGCCAAAATTTATTGGTTTACTGTCGGATTTAAATTATTTGGAAGAAGCCTTGAATAGAATTCAAACAATGATAAAGTTTTTGCAAATCCTGATTTTTTTGCAACTCCCGGGATTAGAAAGGTTGGTCGCAAAATGAATTGGAGGGAAAAGATTGAACAGTTTTTTTTAGTCCCATAGGGACCTTTCGTGGATAGAAAATTTAATAAATAATTACAAACGTTCCTTAGGAACGTTTGGTGAAGTTTTGATTAATGAGAATTACCAAAAAGATATGCCTGCATCACAACAAAAGGTTGGGAACCAATCTTACCTAATTCTACCAAGGCGTGTTATTCGCAAATTCAGAAAATTCGGCTTCTAACAATTTCCTTTCCCTACATTTGGATTCAATATTTCATCTTCTATAAAATTCATCAATGCTTTATCTATATAAGTTCTTACGTCTAAATATTATCGTAATATCCTTTTCTCTGTTTGCCGGATGTTCTCAGAAATTAAACCGCAACTACAAAAAAACTGATAATAGTGTTGCCTTTGATATCGGCAATGCAAAACTAGAAATCAAAATATTTGATACTGCGATTATGCAAGTAAGATATACGCTGGCAGATTCTTTTTCCACAAAAAAGAGTTTGATAATTGAAGA
>JBDTGD010000028.1:0-8764 GCA_039937595.1 Ginsengibacter sp.
AAACATCCCAATACTTCTCTGCCTTTAAAGACGCCTGCAAAATATCAAATTGAAGAAAATGGCCCGGGTGTAATTTATAGGTATAATTAAATATAGAAAGTGGCGCCATTATAAAACCGTATTGCATAAACTGGTAAACGGCCGAGTGATTAATTTCCTTTTTAAACCCGGGGTGCTTATGAAAACTTTTTAATTCTGACGAAAATAAAAACAAGCCATTGTGCCAGTAATAATAAAAAGGTTTTACGCCGGCCCTGTCTCTGCAACAAAATAATTTCTTAGTATCAGTATCATAAATTACAAAAGCAAACATGCCAATAAATTGTTGGACCATTTTCTCCTGCCACTCTTCCCATGCATGCAGCATCACTTCAGTATCGGAGTATGAAATAAATGAATGTCCTAAATTCTCAAGCGCTGTCTTTATTTCTGCATAATTATATATTTCACCATTAAAAATGATACACAAATTTTTGTACCTCATAGGCTGGCTCCCGGCGTTACTAAGGTCAATGACAGACAAGCGGCGATGGCCCAACCCAACCTGGCATTTTTCATTTTGAAAAAATTCATAGCCACTTCCATCAGGCCCACGATGAGAGAGTACATCAGTACTATCTTTCAGAACTTGAAGGGATGAAGAGTTATTAAAATCTATAAATCCGGCTATGCCGCACATTTTCGTTTGGGTTTAATTTGAAATCGAAAATTAAATGGAAAAATTCATTAAAAGCTCTTTTACTGTTGCCTTTAAAAAAAATATGCTGACCTATTTAAGCATCTTCCTAACTGCGTTTTGAAAGTTCTCAACCTTTAATAAATTCTCATAATTATTGGTATAAGCTATTAACAAACGAGGCAATTTGAAATCATTCAAGTTTTCTTTTTTAATTAATTGTTCATCTACCGTAAGAACATGCTTGTACCCCGCTAACCTGCATTCCTCAATTACTTCATCATCATAATTGCCATTGGGAAAAGCAAAAATATTTACTTCTCTTCCCGTATGCTTTTCAATCAATATTTTAGAATCATTTATTTCCGCTTTTAGTTTTTCTTCATCACGAATGTTCGCCGGGGAAATATGAGATAAAGAATGAGACCCTAATTCTATTTCATAATTATTGAGAGCATCGTTCAAATTTTCCCAGTTCATCATTTGCGTGGGCGGAATGTCGAAAGGCATTTTATTTTCAATTTCACTTAAAAAGTTATTAACAAAATTTTCATCCTTTGAAATAAGAAAACGGAATAATTCAAGATTCTTATCAATAGTGTTTTGTGAATGAAAATTGTCAATATTTATTTGTTTACTGCCTAAATCTAAAACGCAATGATGTTGTCTCAGAAATATTTCCTGCAATAAATTATTTTGTCTCTGTGTCCATATTTGAAAATTATTATCTAAGCAATTGGTAACGACATTTAGATTGCAAGGCATACCGTATTTTTTCAGGAGAGGTAGGGCATTTTCAAAGAAATCTAAAAAACCGTCATCAAAAGACAGTATTAACGCAGGTTTCTCACTCTTGGTTGCTGAAAGTGTTTCAATTGTTACCACCTGGTAATGCTTCTGAATATATTTTAATAAAAGTTCAAAATCTTTTATCTTGAGAGGAGGAAAAGTAATTGATTCTTCATCGGATACTCTGTGCAAACAAAGAATGGTGGCTAACTTATTTCTTTGTTTGTAAGAACGAAAGAAAAATGTGGCGCCCGTGTTGTACAAAGATTTAAGTAACCAATTTTTCATAAGAATTTCTTATTTCGTTCTTTTAATCCATTTCATATAATTACAATAAGCCAATTTATAAAATGAATTCTTTGCAATGAAAATGGTGTCCGGATAATCAACACGTTGTCCTTTAAAGCCATCTTTAAACCGGTTAATATTTAATACCTGGCTATCAGCAAAGCCTTCTCTTCCATATCCTCCAAAATCAAAATAGCTACATCCCATCTCGCTGGCTATTTCAAACGACTTAAAAAAAAGTAAATGATTAACAGGAATCTTTTTATAATCCGGATCGGAAAACCCGACCAGGTAAAAGATGTTATTGTTATGTTTTATTAAGATAATTCCACCTAAAAGTTGTGAATCTTTTTTTATTTCCAGAATAATCCCATTCCCGTTTACCACAGCAAATGAAAACAAATTTTTTAATCTTTCTTTTTCAATTTCCACATTGCTGGAAATACTTCGCGCCTCATACATTTTGCAAAGCCCTTCAGCAAAAGAATTCATCCGGCGAATATCGCTTACCTGCTCAACAACGAGGTTTTCATTTTTTGCTTTTTTGATGCTTCTCCTGTGATTTTCTGAAAACGACTTCAAAAGAATTTCTTCACCAGGTGAAATATCAAGAACCAACGTACTCCAGTTCAATTGAGTTGATAATGAAAAAATAGAAAATTGTTTCTGAATATCTTCACTTGTTTTTTGCCAGGTTGACGATTGGATAAATGGCGGTTGAAGCCGGATGATTTTAAAACCATATTCCAGGAGCGCTTTGAAACAGGACAACACTAATTCAGAAAATAGATTCTCATCAGCACACAAAGGCCCGAATGAAATAGTCGCCTGTAATTTCTTTTTCGCTTCTACCAACGCATAGCCTTTTAGCGAAGCAAATTCATCGAACACCAGGACATGAAGTGCATTTTTTCCGATTACTTTATCGTATTCGGGATGGTGAAGGAAAGCTGAAAATCGCGTTTGCTCAAAAAGGTTTTTTACCTGTGCAAGTTCATTTATATCAAGGGTATTTTTTACTAACGCGCGCAGGCTCATTTTTCCAATTTGGTTAATGCGTATATCCATTGTGCTTTACTTTCGCCTAATTGTGAGACAGGAATTTTAATTCCCCTTTCCGCATCATAAAAACAAACCGGTTCAAATCCGTAATCTTTAAGCATTTGCAATTGGAATTCAGGCTTAGTGTACATCACATCTGTTTTAAAATTATTTTCACCATCGCGCAAGATAATGTAGTCTCTATTGGAAAAGCTATGTTGATCCGGATTTAGTTTATTCACCATTTTATACCGGTACCAGGACGCATTCCATTTCAAAGGATTTTTCGATACGTACAAAGAATATAATTTTGGAATTGTGTAAAAATTATGAAAAGAGAAACAGAACATGCCTCCATCTTTTAGCAATCTTTTACATTCCTCCATGACCAGTTTACGATCTTCCATCGCAACACAATCAATACCATTAAAACTAAAGAGAATAAAATCGAAGCTATTGCTATAAAATTGTGGCATAAAGCGGGCATCGGCAAGACTAAAGGATGCGTTTTTTATCGACGAGAATTTCTTTTTACAATGTGCTACAAACTTTTCAGAATAATCTACGCCCACATATTTATCGCACAAATCTGTCAAACGCTTTGTAGTGCGCCCCGCACCAATACCTATATCCAAAACAGAAGAATTACGCAGGTAGCTTCTTAATTTTATTAAAATATGATTTTCTGATTTAAACAAAAAATCAATTTTATCATATTCAGCTATTACATTCTCGTTGTTATAAGTTTCCTGGTTTAGTTCCATTTTATTTTCTTTTTGATTATAATTTTTATTTTTACTTGAAACGTTTTTACCAATTTTTTTTCAACTCTAAATCAAAATCCTGAATATTTATTTGCCTGCCGAGCGCAGGTTGGTTTATTGGTCAGTAACGAGTTCATTAATGACCAATCGCTTGGTCTTCAAAATCTTAGAAATTTTACCGAGAATTTTTGCATAAAAATCTAAAAGCCCCTTTACATATTTTTCTTCTGAATAATTTTCCTGTGCTATTGATTTCCCCATTTCTGATAATTTTTTTAAATCTTCTTTTCCCTCAAAAATAGATTTTATCACATCCGCTAAACACTGCGCATTGTAAGGATCAAAAAACAACGCATTTCCATGGGTCACTTCTCTCAGTGTTTTGAGATCTGAAAGCACCAAAGGAAGCCCAATAGCCATTGCTTCCGCAGCAGAGATGCCAAAACCTTCAGTAAAAGAACTCATAACAAACACATCATAATTAGGCAAGACTTCAAAAATTTTATCATGGCTTCCCCTTACATTTATTGCAAGTCCGTTTTTTTCTATCAGCCATTTTTGTGATCCCTCCAAATCACCTAACCCATATATATCAAGAGAAACGGGATAATTTGGCAAAAGCTGAAAAGCATCAATAATCACCTGGTAATTTTTTACAGCCTTGATGTTACCAACAGCGACAAATTTTATTTCTTTGGGAGGCAACCTATAGTTGATGCTATTTTTAAAATATTCATCTAAAACAAAATTGGACAATACAATTGAGTTTCCTTTAATTCCAATTGAACGATTGAAGTCCGCAAGCACTTCTTTGGTAGGTGATATTACTGCATGATTTTTTTTATAAGTAGTTCTTTCCAATAGTCGGGTGTACCCGCTATACCATGTGTGTTTATAGATATGTTCTGTCATCACAGTAGCAAGACTAAAAAGATAAGGTGTTTTTCTACCACATGCCAGGCGTGCTACAATTCCGCTCCAATAAAGAAAAGAATGAACGAGCGTTACGTCATTTTCTTTGATGATTTCTTTTAATTTCTTTGCCGATTTTAAAACGTCCTTTTTTGATTTCATCTCCAGACAATATTGCTTGTGGCCGACGAAATAATTATTTTTCGCAAAGAAATTATCGGACACCAATGTTACCAGCACGATGTTGTAATGTTGACGAATATTTTTAAGAGGCACTATCAGCATTAATTCTGCACCGCCGATTCCGGATAGATCATCAATGATATATAAAGCGGTTTTTTTCATTTTATAATCTCGCGTTTGATAAAAATTATGCAGGAATTAAAATATTTTTTTTGCTGAAAAGATTAATTATGAGCGTTTGGATTAGTAATTATACTTATGATAACGTTGAAGAGGGAATTTTATTAGAAATTTGTTTAAAAAAAATGATATCTCTTTAAAAAAGATTGCAATGAAGATTTCATTAATCCTACTTCCTTGTGTGAAGCAATCAACGTTATCAACAACACTATAAAATAGCTAATACAAACAGAAATGGCAGCCCCTTTTATACCCCAAAGTTTGATAAAGAAAAAATTACTTCCGAGGCTGATGCAAATTGAGATTAAAGAGAGGACTAATATTTTTCCTTTTTCTTTTTTAAAAAGAAAAAATGAATAAAAAAATGCGGTTAGATTCCAAAAAAAGTAACCTGATAAAATTAAATATAAATAGTCAAGGCCGGGATAATAACGGGAATTAATAAAAGATCTATACAAAAAGGGCGTAACGAGCAAAATGCTGGCAACGGCTAACAAACCGAAACCAGCATAGAAAATAAAATATTTAAGAATTTGGTTAAAATCCACCATTTCTTCAGAAAGGCATTTGTAAATTTTTGGTGTGACATAATTTAATATTGCGGAACAAATAATAGTAATAATAGCAGCAAAAACACAGGCGTAACTATAAATGCCAACAGCAGTATTGTCCGTAAAATAGGAGAGAAAAAATTTATCTGAACTCAGCAAGCAAAAAATACTGCATTGCATTACTATTATAGGCAGCCCGTATAGCAATTCCGCCTTTATATATTTTTTTTTGATTTTTCCAAACAAATACCCTTTTTTCTTAAAATAAGAAAACGCAACAACACACAATATAAGATTGGCTACAATGATTCCTGCTACCCGGCCTTTCCAGCGCCAGCCAAAACTTACCACAAGTATAATAGACAGAGAAGCTTCGATTATTAATCTTAAAAAGTCAGCTTTAAAATATTTTACAGGTTCATCATTGTTTCTAATCAAGCTTAGAAGTTGCTCCGTAATAAAAAAAAGTAGTGTGAGAAGCGGAATAACAAGAACAAAACTTACCGGAAAACCATACGCGGATTTTAATTGATTTCTAAAAAGAAATAATACCAGAACACCCAGTCCCACAGCAACTGCCGGAATTATTAACCCGGAAGTGAAAGAATCTTTGAACTCGCTTTTACTTAATTTAAAAAAATCTACGCTGGTAGAATGTATAATTCCTAATGACAAAAAGGGCATGAAGATAAAAATGGAACTGGTCAATAAATTAAGTAACCCATTTTCGTCTACGCTGATGTATAAAGGATTCGAGTATATAAATAAAAGAAAAAAACCTACTGATTTGGCAAGAAAACTGGAAAAAGTATAAATACCCGCTGATCTAAAAGCGGACGATCTAAAAAAAAGATTCATTCGCTTGTAAAAATTCATCGTAAGTTTTGCTTCAATCAATTTTTAATATTGTTTTGGGAAGGTTGATTTTGAAATATAAAAGGAATTTAAGACTGGTTGTTATTTCATTCACTTAAAATTGTTTTCAGCTCAGAATTAAAGGTCTTTCTCCGATGATTTTATTTTTAATAAACTTAGCCGGAATTCCTCCTCAAATTTCGCATGCAGGAATTTGTTCAGTAATCACTGCAACAACTTAGAATTCTCCAATAGTTAAACAGTTTTTTTCATGCGGCTTCATTTTCGAATTCTATTTTTATCAACTGGTTGTAGAATCTGTGCATAAAATATCAAAATGGCAATCAGTAAAATTCGAATTTTTGTCAATTTCTTTATTAGTTTCTGAATTGATAATAAGATAGCCAAATTGTTTCAAATAAAGAATCAATTCAGTCGCACTACTTTTTTGCTCACGAAGATTATTATCATCAAGCTCAATAAACAGGGTTGGTTTGTGGTTACTTAAAGTGTCATAAGCGCCCTGTAACACTTTATACTCAAAGCCTTCAACATCAATTTTTATAAAATCAGGTTTTGGCATTGAAAATGTTTTCATGCTGCTATCAAGAGTATCAATCTCAACGGCTTCTTTTTCAAATGAATTGTTTTGTTCGTCTTCTGGCAATAACCTCAGCATACCTCTGTTAGTCGGATTTACATTATATAAAAAAGCAGTAGCTTTTTTATTACCCAACCCCTGGTTAATCAACTTTATATTACTGAAATTATTAAGTGAAATATTTTTGGAGGCTCTTTTAAAATTAAGCGGGCTTGGCTCAAATGAAAAAATTTTACCCGAAGGATAAACCTTTTTTGCGAGATTGAGCGTCACGGCACCAATGTTAGCACCAATATCAATCACATTCATGCCTTCATCCACTCTATTGAATAATGCCTTTTGACCATCATCTAATGAATAATAATTTGAATGCCCATTGGTTTCGCTTATATCGAGTAAAAAATTTATACCGTCAATATTGCAATATCTAAACGTGTCATTCGAATATAAATAATTAGGAGGAATCAATTTTTCTATCAAAGAATTCAACTTACCATTGCGGGTAAAATTGGCCAATATTTTATCTGAGCCTGAAAAAATAAAAAATTTTCGGAAAAAATTAAAAACTTTCGTTTTCGGAGATAGGTATAGTTGGTAAGATTTAATATTCATGCGACTTTAGGGTAATCAGATTCCAGTTTCTAACGCCTTATTTAATCAAAAATTGCACAACTAATTTTATATTCTTAAAATAGGGTTTTAATAATTACTGCATCATAAATAAATTTTTAGAATAATTAATTTAAGCCGCATAGGCAGTAAGCTCTTTGAATGGCTTTGTTTTCGATTGTGTAACTCGTAGCATAATTGCTCTGAAAATCCCTTGTTCAGTATTTCTTCTGTTTGTTCTGAAACAATACTCGTCAAGGTACTTCTGGTAATGTTTTTGGCTGCATTTATGGTGAATGCCTCTTAGCCAGCTTTTCATATTCATTATTTGGTTATGAACTACCAGAAAGGTTTCCCCTTTAGCACTTTTTCTTTGTTTGGCTTTTGGAAATTTTTCTTTGAGTTTATCATAGCTCGGATACTCATCAGTTATAACTCCTGCATCGGTGGCTACTTTGGCTTCTATAATGGGATAAAGCGTTTTCTTTTTGTAGTTTTTGATTTGCTGACAATAAACTCTTCCAGTTTTGTTACCGTCTCTTACTTCTACCATTATTAATGTCTTTTTCTTTTTGCCGTCAGAACGGCCTGGTTTGCCAGGTTCCGTCCCTCCGGTAACATATTCATCTATATGCACTTCCCCAGTCAAAGGAAAATCACCACTGGATTGCATCGCCTGCTGAAGCTTACAATGGAACAACCATGCTGTCGGTTGACTTACACCTATTTCCTTTGCCAACTCGTAAGAAGAAATTCCTTTCTTTTTACAATAACGAAATACACCATAAAACGCCTTGAGCAAATTGAATTTAAGATTATGAAATAGGGTATGGGCGGTTGCTGATTCGTCATAGCGGCAATCCTTACATCTTCTGGCAAAAGATTGATAGCCTTTGGTGTAATCTTTACAACCGCACCTTAGGCATTGATAACCTTCTTTCCATTTCAGTCTTGCTAAATAAGCCAGACAATCTTTGGCTTCTGTGAATTGACGCTGGAATTCAAATACATTAAGTGTTGAAAACATAACTAATAGATTTAGTACACAAATTACTAACTATTTTAGACATCTCAAAGAACTGTTTTAACTATGCGGTTAATCTTTATTATTCTATAAATTTTTATGGTTTACAATACTTGATTTCTTGAGGTCATGACTTATTCATTTTTGAGAATAAAAATGAAAGTAGATATTTTGTATGCGTTTAACGTGTTGTAATTTTTAAAAGTAAGCACCACGTGAGAGAATATTTATTAAACCTGAATCATTCATTTATTATTGAATGCTATTTAATAGAATGAATTAATTTCGTTT
>JBDTGD010000029.1:0-3451 GCA_039937595.1 Ginsengibacter sp.
ACAGCAAACGAACAATTATGGCTAATTTTGTTTCCATGAAAAACGATAAGAATTTTCAGCATCAGCTTGAAGAATTGATCTCAAACGCACTAAAGGAAGATGTGGGTGATGGGGACCATTCTACTCTCTCGATTATAGCTTCAGACGTAAAAGGAAAAGCGATCCTTAAAATAAAAGACGAGGGAATTATTGCAGGAATAGATGTAGCTGAAAAGATATTTTCTTTTGTAGAACCATCATCAATTTTAAAAAAGCTAAAAAAGGATGGCGATGAAATGCACTTCGGAGAGATTGCCTTTGAAGTAGAAGCGTCAATTCATACCATACTTACCTGTGAAAGGTTAGTCCTTAATTGCATGCAACGAATGAGTGGCATTGCTACACTTACCAAAAGATATACTGATAAGCTTAAAGGCTATTCAACAAAATTATTAGATACAAGAAAGACAACGCCAAATTTTCGCTTATTGGAAAAGGAAGCGGTTAGAATTGGCGGAGGGACAAATCATCGCTTTGGCTTATATGATATGATTATGCTGAAGGACAATCATATTGATTATGCTGGGGGAATCGAAAAGGCCATTGCAAAAGCATGGAAGTATGTTCAGGAAAAAAAGCCGGGATTAAAAATTGAGGTGGAAACCAGGAGTATTAAGGACGTAAAAAAAGTGATGGCAATTGGAAAAGTAAACCGGATCATGCTGGATAATTTTTCTCCCGAAAAAATAAAGGAGGCTTTAAAGATAATAGACGGGAAATACGAAACTGAGGCAAGCGGTGGCATTACGCTTGAAAATATTGAATCGTTCGCTGCTACAGGAGTAGATTTTATTTCAAGCGGGGCCTTCATTCACCAGGCAAAAAGTCTTGATTTAAGTTTAAAAGCGGAAATAAAACAATAATATGTCCAAGAAAAAGTTATATAATAAGACCGGCATTATTTATTCAACAGCTCCGGACTTTGATTTTAAAAATGAAGATGAAGAAGTTGAATCACGACCGCCAAAAGAGCAATTGTTGAAAGTAGTTCTGGACACTAAGCATCGTGCGGGGAAAACGGCATCCGTGATTAAAGGGTTTGAAATGAAGGAAGAAGAGATAGAGACGCTTGCAAAACAATTGAAATCTTTTTGTGGCAGCGGAGGATCTGCAAAAGATAATGAAATTATTATCCAGGGAGATCACAGGGAAAAGATAGTGCAATGGCTGGTGAAAAATGGTTACACTAAAGCACGGAAAATTTAATTGATATAGTTAATCAGTTTTAATAACTTTATAAACAACCAAAAAGCTATGGTTTCACAAATTTCTGAAGGCGTAAATATAAGCATTGAAACTTTTTACCAGCCGGAATACAGTAACCCGGTGTCCTGTGAATATATGTTTGCATATCGTATTACGCTTGAAAACAATAATTCTTTCCCGGTACAGCTGTTGCGGAGGCATTGGTATATTTTTGACAGCAATGCCGAGCATCGCGAAGTAGAAGGCGAGGGCGTTATTGGGATCCAACCTGTAATAAATCCCGGGAAAAAATATCAATATGTTAGTGGATGCAACTTAAGAAGCGAAATGGGTAAAATGCACGGTATGTATTTTATGGAAAACAGCCACAATAAACAAACATTTATTATAAAAATTCCTGCTTTTGAAATGATTGCTCCCAGCAAACTAAACTAAGAACGTGGCTTATATTTGGCCTTATTAAAAATATCCCGCGCATCTAACTGCATCAACTCCGCAGGGGTTGTTTCCGGAAATTTCTCCATATATTTTTTTACAATCTGCAATCCTGAAAACGTACCAATATTTCCCGGTGAACCTTCACCCAGTTCCTGTGTTTTCGGGCTTTCGCCAATATAATTCTTTACGATATTGGGATCAGTTTTGTTCAACAAATCATTATTCAAAAACAGGTTCCATATTACCGCTTCATTATTGTAGCTATCGCTCAACTGTTGTTTGGTATAGCAAATGCAAACGTATTCCGGTGCGTATGGTAAAAATTTAGTAAGAAGATATATCTTTCTTCCGCGGTCAACCATTTGCTCTATCAATGCCCTGCCGTTCGTTTTATCATGAAACATATCATCTATTACATTTCTCATGCAGTTTACAGGTATGTGCTGGGCATCAAAATTATCAGAGATATAATCCGGATATTGTTCTAAACCTTCCTGTGTCCGGTAAAACGAGAAGTATTTTCCAAGATGAAGTTGGAGACCAATTCCAAAAACTTTGCTGGTAATTACGTCACCCTGAACGCCAAAAGAGGTTTCAAAATTTGCATTGATGGGTCCAATAAAAGTAATGATTGACTCGGGAATTTGATATTTTGGGAAATAATACTTTACAAATTGTAAGGCTTGGTTTATAGCTTTCGTTTCTTTGGAAAAATCTTTATACATCAGCTCCGCCGAATCTTTTATCGGCATATAATCATGTATAAACATTCTGATGCCGCGGGCCTGAGGATTATTAGGAACCAGCAGACTATCCAGGTCCAACCCTAAAATATTATAAGTAAAGTCCGGTAAAAAATCCGGGTATTTTTTTAAGATTGCCTGCATGGATTCCGCAACCTTGTTGGTGTCCATCGCGAAAAAATCCTGTTCAAATCTTTGAGTTCCTAAATTAACTTTAATGGCTGAAACATCCGGGATATTTTTATTACCATTGCACGAAAATAAAATGGCCGCACAAACTAAAAGCATTACAATATTTCTCATACCCCAAATAAAAGCAAAAAAACAAACAGTTTTTTGTTAAATGAAAAAATAATCAACATTTTATTCTATTAATTTTACAAAATGAAAATTTTTCTCGCGCAACAGAACTATCATATTGGCAATTTTGAAAAGAACCAGGAAAAAATTATAGAGGCCATCCGGGAGGCTAAGAGAAAAAATGCTGACCTAATTGTTTTTAGCGAGATGTGCATTTGTGGCTATCCTGCCCGTGATTTTCTGGACTTCAAAGATTTTATTGACAAATGTTTTAACAGCATTGACAAAATAAAGGAGCATGCGGATACAATTGGCGTTATCGTTGGTTCTCCCGACAGAAATCCGGCATTGGAAGGCAAAAATCTTTTTAACGCGGCTTTTTTTCTTTATGAAAAAAAAATAAAAGCCATTGCACACAAAACTTGCCTGCCCACTTATGACGTGTTTGATGAAAACCGTTATTTTGAACCGGCGTATAATTGGAATACGATTGAATTCAAAGGGAAAAAAATCGCGCTTACCGTTTGTGAAGATATCTGGAACCTTGGGGATAACCCGCTTTACCGGATTTGCCCCATGGACATATTGATGCAGCAACAACCTGATTTTATGATCAATGTTTCTGCTTCGCCATTCGATTACACGCATGATGAAGACAGGAAAGCCACCATAAAATCAAATGTATTAAAATACAAGATCCCGCTTATTTATTGCAATGCAGTAGG
>JBDTGD010000030.1:0-4070 GCA_039937595.1 Ginsengibacter sp.
GAGTTACATCAAAAATGAATTGACGGAAACTACCTTGGATAGTATCTGCTGACGCAATCTTTTTGCCGTTCAGCCAGATATCGGCACTATAACTAATCCCATTAAAACGCAAACGGTAAACCTGTCCGGGATCTATTTTTTCAACGTTAAAACTTTTCCGGTACCACCAGGGAGCATCAAAAATGCTTGTGGGAATATTTTCAAGATTCCGATTGAAAAAAACATCTTTAAAAACGCCATCATCTACAAGTGAACCTAATGTACTACTGGGGACTTTGGCGTTATACCAGTCCTGAGGTTTAAAAGTCAGCGTTGATATTTCATTATCACTTCCGTTAACTTTCAAAGAGGACTGAATCTGCCAATTGTCCTGAAAATCAGTATTGTCAACACTCCAGGTATTACTTTGTGAAAATGATGCCAAAGGAATAATGAGGGATAAAGCGACAATACTGAAAAACTTATTTGCAATTTCTTGCATGATTAAAAATTTTTATTAATGAATTATAAACAATAATCAATGATGAATGGGTAATCTAAACTTCCTACATTTTCTAAACTTTTCTAAAACTCTTTTAAACTCTTCTAACGGTGCCGACCTACGGTCTGACCTAATGCCCAACCTACTCCACATTCCATCCTCCGACAACCACTTTTGCTTTTTGTCCATCCAGGTCCGACGTATGGCACCAGACTGGAATAGTTCTTTCCTCACCGGGTAAAAGACTGAAATAATTTTGTTTCCAAAATACCGGGACAACAGATTCATTACTCTTTTCTTTTTTCAAATCTAAGTAAACCATGAAAGCAAGATTCGATGTCGGGTTTTTTACTTTTACATTTACAATGGTACTATCACCATCAACCATTCCTGTTTCGCTGGTTGTTAACTTCACCGAGGGAAGACTTTGCAACATAGTCAAATCAGCAAATTGTGATTGTGGTGTTATGTACCAGGTACTTTTCTTTTCGTCAAGGCTATCACCCTGCGTTGACAACACATAAAAATTGGTGCTCGCGCTATTATTTTGTTTATCAAATAACCTCAGGTCAAGGAACCATGTTTTACTTAAATCCATTTCTGTTGGCAATTTAAACACATCACGTACTTCCTGTGAGTTAAGATTATTAACAATAACTGATTTTTGCAACACCTTATTCATGCTAAAATCATACACGGTAATTTGTGCAGAAAGCTCATTTGCTCTTTCGGAAGTATTATTCATTACGTCTATTCCGGTATCTCCATAATTATATGAAATGTGCAACGGTTCATTTGCATCACGTGCTCCATAAAAGGCTCCGTTGGGCATCAGGTAAAAATCATACAACTGCCACCAAAGCTTTGGCCAGGAAGCATTGAACATCCACTGTATAATTCCCGTCGCTTTAAATTTGTTCACTTCAAAAGCTTCAAACATAGCCCTCATCCCCTCATAGTTGAGGTATTGTGCTTTGCGCAAATAATCCGTTAAATTGGTTGCGTATCCCAACCTTTCTTTCATGGCATAATTATAGGCAGTAAGATTGTGAAACGTTACTCTTGCTGCATGATATAACCATGAACTTCCGATTGGCCATAGAGAATCTTTCGGAATCATCTTTTCCAAACTTTCGAGTACGGGTATCTCTGGCCCCGGGCCGGTCTCTGTATTAAAACCAAATGCACCACCATAAAATTTATCAATATACCAGTAATCAGGAGGTACATAATCATAAGGGCCACGCATCTTTACTCCTGTCGGTCCGGTAATTTCGCTTACCCATTGTGCCGCTGATTGTACATAAGGGCGCGTGGGATCGTCTGCTTTTAAAATATCAAGATATTTTTGTTCCAACTCCGGCCTTGGCCATTTATCACTTCCATAAAGCCATAAGAAAACACTCGGATGATTTCTCAAACGAACAATCTGGTCATGCCATGATTTTGCGGCAACATCAATCTGCTTGGGAGTTCTGATGGCTCCATTTGTATCTTCATAATTCCCCCCAAAGTATTCGTTCCATTCCCATTGACAACTGAAACCTGCCATTATGAGTAATCCTTTTTCATCGCAGAGATCAAACAGATGTTGATCATGTCCCCAGAATCCTTCCATGCGGATGGTATTCAGGTTTGTATGTACGGCGTACTCAATACCGGCGCGTTCATAATTGGGCGTAGCATTCAATAGCATTGGATCTGTCCATCCCCCACCTTTTATCAATATGTTTTTTCCATTCAGGCGGTAAGCTCTGAAACCCGCTCCGCTCCAGTATCCATTAACAGTACGAATACCGAACTTCATTTTCCTGACATCAGAAACCTGGTTATTAGTAACATAATTTATTTCAAGTGAATAAAGATTGGGGGTTCCTAAATCGTGCGTCCACCAAAGCCTGGGGTGATTTATTTTTAATGCAGGATAATCATTTGAGTCAAGGATGACGTCTTTTGTTTCACCGGATGCCAGTTGTACTTCTTTAGAAATATGAATATCCTTTTCAATGTTGGCATTTAATGTTCCATTGATTTCTTTATCTGAATAATTATGCAGCTTTATTTTTAGCGTTATAGCAGCGTGATCACGAGTAGCCGTATCCACATCTGTAATTATAAAAGGCTGTTCTATACCTACAGGTCCTGTTGATATCAAATCTACATCGCGCCATACTCCCATATTATTATCTGCGGGTTCAGGATTCCAATCCACAAATCCAATATTCAATTCACCGTCTTCTGCCTTTGAAACTTTTAGTGCAAGCACATTTTCACCTTTTTTTATAAATGGAGTTACATCAAAAATGAATTGGCGAAAACTGCCTTCGATAGTATCTGCTGAAGCAATCTTTTTACCGTTCACCCAGATATCAGCGCGATAACTAATTCCATTAAATCGAAGACGGTAAACCTGCCCTGGATTTATATTTTCAACGTTAAAAGTTTTCCGGTACCACCATGGAGCATCAAAAAAGCTTGCAGGAATATTTTCAAGATTTCGATTAAAAAAAACATTTTTAAAAACGCCATCATCTACGAGCGAGCCTAATGTGCTGCTGGGAACTTTAGCGTCATACCAGTTCTGAGGTTTAAAATTTAAAGTAGAAATTGTTTCATCACCTGCATTTATCTTGTCAGAAGATTGTATTTGCCAATGGTCCTTTAATTCCTGGTTTCCGGCTGCCCATTGATCGTTTTGGGAAAATCCTGCAAAAGGTATTGTAAACAATATTATAGTAAAGGCAAACAATACCCTTATATTGATTTTCATAGGGAAAATTTACTTAACAATTTGATGGAATTTTAAAAAATTTAATAATAAAATCTTCATAAATGGTGCAGTCGTTACGAATGGAAACGAATTACCAAAGATAGATTATTGCATAAAAACGCAAGGACAAGGTAATATTAATTTTTAATTTTTTTTAGGAAAATAAAACGCCGCGATCAACAAAAAAATCAATTTTCAATTTTCAAAGGTCAAATATATCTTGTTAAAAATTAGAATGCCTTTTCATTTAAACAGATTATTACAATTCTATTACAATTCAACAAAATGTATGCAAAAACGTTGATGCCGGTTGCTGCCGCCAAATTGAGCAATAGTTTTTTTTTCGTGTAATTCGTGGCAGAATGGCTTCAGGCGTGACAGCAGACATTTGAGCCTTAACTCAAATTAAAATCATATGGCAATTTGTCCCGTTATCCGGGATTTCCATCCGGAGGATACTATCTTCCTACGCTACCTTTTTCGTGCCAACAAACGGCTGCAATAAATAACCAATAACAATTACTAGGATTGCGCCGATCACGTTGAGCCATAAAAAGGAAATCACATTCGCGTTGTAAATAATAATGATAAATATTTCTGAAATAATAGCCGAAACAAAAAGTGCGTTTGCTTTTATTTGCCTGAACCAAAAAGCAATCAGAAAAATACCGAGGATAACGCCGTAAAAAAGTGAGCCAAGAATATTTACTGTTTCAATTAAACTATTGCCCAGGTTGCTTGCGAATTCGGCAACGAGAATGCAAAAGATTCCCCAGCAGAAAGTATAGAATTTAGAAATCCGGTAATCTTCTTTGTCCG
>JBDTGD010000031.1:0-7868 GCA_039937595.1 Ginsengibacter sp.
CCCACTATATAATCTGTTCCGGCTTGTTTGCCATAATAGTATTCCGTAAACAGCGTTTCGGCATAGTTGGCAAATGACTCATGTATCCACATATCAGCAAGGTCTTTGGAAGTAATATTATTGCCAAACCATTCGTGTGCGCTCTCATGCACGATGATAAAATCCCATTTCAATCCCCAGCCGCTGTGCGAAAGATCGCGCCCGAGGTAGCCCATCAAATAATGGTTACCATAACCAATGGCGCTCTGGTGCTCCATTCCAAGGTAAGGCGCGTCTACTAATTTGTAACCATCCGCATAAAAAGGATATGGGCCGAACCAATATTCAAAAGCTTTCATCATGCGTGGCGCTTCTTTAAAATGCACTTTTGCTTTTTCCAGGTTGGAATCGAGCACCCAATAATCCATAGTTAAATCACCCTTCTCACCTTTATATATTTCGCCAAAATGAACGAGCTTACCTATATAAAAAGTAATGTCGTAATTATTGATTGGACTGACCACCGCCCAGTCGAAAGTAGTGGTTCCATCGCCATTATCCTTTTTCTCTCTCAACCTTCCGTTACTCACGGTCATCAAATCGGATGGTGCCGTAAAATGCATTTCAGCGCTGTCAGGTTCATCGTCCTGGTAATCCTTGCAAGGGTACCAAACGCTGGCGCCAAGGCCCTGGCAGGCTACGGCTACCCACGGATTTCCTGCGTTATCCCTTTTCCACACAAAGCCGCCATCCCATGGCGCATTCTTCGCCTTACGTGGCTTTCCGTGATAGTAAACCAACAAATTAGTGATTTCTTTATTCAGTGCATTTGATGAAGTTTTACTGCTGTTGGTTGTCAGCATTATCTCATTGGGATCATGCTTGTCCAATAATGGGTTTTTGCTTTTCAAATAAACAAACCACGCATTACCCTCACGGGTAAACGAAAGTTGTTTTCTATTGAGAGGAAATTTTTCGGTTCCTGTTTCCAGTATCACAGAGTCAATAATCATCGGCTCCTGCAGATCTACCTGAAAAAAATCGGGATGCTTTTTATCTATGACTTTATAGCTGATCGCATTATAGCCGCTTATGCTGCTATCGGAGAAATCGAAAGTAATATGAAGATCATATTTAGTTGCATTCCACCATGCTCTGCCCGGACCGTTGCTGCCTCGTAATGTATCCGCGTGAGTAAATTGCTGAGCAAAAGAAAAATTAAAAACAATGAACAGGCAACTAAAAACGGAGATTATCTTTTTCATTTACTAAATTTATTTTTTTATAAACAAAGATGAAGTTAAAAAAACAAATTTCTATACCCTTGAAAAAATTATATGGACGAGCGCTTTTTAGTGTCCTGATAAGTTTTTCGTTATGCAATATTGGTTGCTCACATCATGAAAAAGTAAAAAACATTTTCCATTACAATGAACAATCGGGGATTGCCACACTCGATCCTGCTTTTGCAAAAAACCAATCTATCATGTGGGCGGTTCACCAGTTGTACAATACCTTGGTACAGACCGACAACAATCTTAATTTAGTGCCATCATTGGCTAAAAGTTGGGACATTTCTGACGACAACCTCACTTTCACTTTTCATTTGCGCAATGATGTATTTTTTCATGATAACGCTGCTTTCCCAAATGGCAAGGGAAGAAAGATGACCGCGCATGATGTGGAATACAGTTTCAAAAGAATCATGGATCCGGCTACCGCCAGCAGCGGGGCATGGATATTTAACGGAAGAGTAGATACCATTCAACCTTTTAAGGCGATTGATGATACCACTTTTCAATTAAAATTATTAAAGCCTTTCCATCCCATACTTGGTGTGATGAGCATGCAATACTGCTCAATAATACCTCACGAAGTAGTTGAAAAATATGGCAAAGATTTTCGTCGCCATCCTTGTGGCACTGGGCCTTTTGAGCTGGTAGCCTGGGAAGAAGACCAGGCCATGGTAATGAAAAAAAATCTTAACTATTTTGAGAAAGATAGTACGGGAACAAGGCTTCCTTATATTGATGGCATTAAGATTACGTTTCTTCAAAATAAGGCTACGGAGTTCCTGGAGTTTCAACAAAAGCGCCTTGATTTCGTAAATGAAATTGATCCTTCTTTTAAAGATGAAATACTGACAAAGGCAGGCATGCTGCGTAAAGATTGGATAGGGAAAATTGTGTTGATAAAACATCCCGCACTTACTATTGAGTACCTTGGGTTTTTATGCGACAGTAGTTTGGATGTTGTAAAGAATTCACCGATCAAAGATGTAAGAATCCGTAAGGCGATTAACTATGGATTTAACAGGAAAAAGATGATGCTTTACATCCGCAATTCCATTGGCATTCCGGCCGAAAGTGGTTTTATTCCTGCCGCGTTTCCTTCTTTCGATTCTTCTGCAGTAAAGGGATATCATTATGATCCCGCAAGAGCACTGGAATTATTAAAAGAATCGGGATATCCCAATGGCGTTGGCCTACCGCCGTTGAAGTTGCTGACAGTTCCGCTGTATGCCGATCTTGCAAGTTATATTGCCAATGAATTATTACAAATAGGCATTAAGATAAATGTGGAAGTGGTACAAAAGAGTTTGTTGCTGGAACAAACAGCCAAATCGGAAGCATTATTTTTTAGGGGAAGCTGGATAGCAGATTACCCGGATGCAGAAAATTTTCTCAGTGTTTTTTATAGCAAAAATCCCGCACCGCCGAACTATACAAGATACAACAACCCAAAATTTGATAAGTTGTATGAAGCCGCTTTGTCAGAAAAAAATGATTCTGCCCGGTACAAGATTTACCAGCAGGCTGATCAGGTGATGATAAAAGACGCGCCGGTGGTTCCTTTGTGGTATGACATGGTGATATGGCTTGTACAACCTTATGTAAAAAATTTTATACCTAATGGTTTGAATTTATTGGAACTAAGAAGGGTAAGGCTGGATGAATAGCTGTTCTCAGTAATAAGTGGTTTCGAACACCACTTTTTACGGCACTTAGTTAAAAATGAGATAATCAAAGTCGTCTTCGCCTGATTAAATGTATCTTACGCGCTTTTAAACATTCTAAATACATTTAATGGCTGCTATCCTGATATTCTTTCTTTGTCACTGGTTCTTTTCATTATTCTTTCATTCATTTTTTCTTCACAGGTTTGCTACCCATCAAATGTACACCACGAATAAAACCTGGGAAAAAACTTTCTATTTTCTCACCTGGTTCACGCAGGGCACTTCATTCTTAGTACCGAGGGCTTATGCTGTTATGCATCGTATGCATCATACTTACAGCGACACAGAGGATGATCCACATTCGCCTCATTTTTTTAAGGATATCTGGCACATGATGATACACACTGCTGAAATTTTCAACGCTTTTGTAACAGGGAAAAATCTACCTGATCCGCAATTTACCAGAGAATATATCCCCGTTTGGGACAAGCTTGATAAAATAGGAAACCATACTATTACAAGAGTGGCATTTGGCGCTTTCTATGTTGCGTTCTATATTATTTTTGCCCCTAACTATTGGTGGTTTTTGCTGCTGCCGGTCCATTTTTTTATCGGGCCTATACAGGGAGCGATCGTAAACTGGTTTGGCCACAAGGTTGGCTATAGCAATTATAAAAACGGTGATCGTTCTAAAAATACTACACCGTTTGGTATTTTATTGATGGGAGAATTATTTCAAAACAATCATCATTATGCGCAAGCGGATCCTAACTTCGCGAAAAAATGGTTTGAGTTGGACGTTACTTACCAGATTATGAGAGGCATGCATTGTATGCACATTATCCAGTTAAAGCCGGCAGTAGTTCTTTCCGGTAATGCCTCAATTTAAAAACAAAACGAAGTCTTTTTTATTCATCAGAAAAAGAGAGAGTGGTTTAAAGTTTTCCACATTTTCAGGTATTCCATAGTTCTTAGCATAATAATTGCCTTTAGTATATGGATAGCATTATTCTCCATAACCCTAAATCAATTTTGCTATGAATAATTATCTGACACCACATGGAAATTTTACGGCTTTCCCCGAAACGGAGCCTCGGTTGATGAATTTCAGATCAGAAGAAAACCGGCCACTTACTACCTCCGAAATTTATGACGCGGTATTTAGAAGCGCCTTTCATGCTATGTTCTATGCAAATAAAGAGGGGCAGATTCTTCGGTTTAATCAAAAGTTTTGTAAACTATTTGAATATACTGACACAGAAGTAGGCGACGTAAGTAGAACTCAAATTCTCGAAATCCATGAAAGACCATTTCTTGATTTTATGGAGCAAAGAAGCGATAAAGGAATCGCCATTGCTGAAATAACCGGCATCCGTAAGTCGGGAAAAAGATTTCCATGCAGGATCACTTCGGTAATTTATAACTCGGATTATGGGAGTAAAAGAATTTTGAATACTGTCGTAGATATTTCAGATGACCTTTCCGCCCGGTGGAATATCGGCGGATAGATTTTATTTTGGAAGCAAAATTTGTCTATGAAGAGCTTAAGAGCGAGATTCAATTATTAAGGAAAAACGAAAGCAATTGATGATGTTATTGTTCCTTTAATTTATCAGCAAATAATTTATGTAATTTTTCAATTTTGGGCTTTATTACAAAGTGACAATAGGATTGTGACTTGTTGCGATTGTAATAATTCGCATGATAATCTTCTGCAGGATAAAAAACGGTCAAAGGCTCAATAGTGGTTACAATCGGGCCGTCAAAAATGCCGCTTTCATCTAACACTTTTTTATATTTTTCCGCTTTTTCTTTTTGAATTTCATCATGATAAAAAACAGCACTTCTATATTGCGGGCCTACGTCGTTTCCCTGCCTGTTTAATGTGGTAGGATCGTGTGTTTTCCAAAATACTTCGAGTAATTCATCGAATGAAATGATTGCAGGATCATATTCTATCTGCAAGGCTTCTGCATGGCCGGTATCCTTATTACAAACCTGTTCATAGGTTGGGTTTTTTACATGGCCGCCGCTATATCCGCTACTTACTTTTTCCACACCTTTCAGTTGTTGAAACACAGCTTCTGTACACCAGAAACAGCCGTTGGCAAAAGTAGCCGTTTCAAGTTTTTTATTATCTGACATTTGTTTTTATTTTAGTGAAAACCTATGTTAACAAAGGTAATGAAATATGCCTCAACGGAAGTAAGTTTAACTTGTATCCGCACGCTGAAATGGCATTTGTATTTATAGTTTTTTTTGATACTAAACCTTTCAGATAGCAAGTTTCAATGAAGTATGTTCCTCTCTAATAACGAATTAAAAATTGATATCATAGCCAATCGTTCCAATCCCTTCTATATATCCAATGCCATGCCTGACCCTATTCCCCTTCATCTCGATTGTATTTACAAGTGCATTTACATATCTTACATAACCGGATTTAGCTGTCAACTCAAAAAATAATCTTTTGAAAGAATATATTCTTGCTCCTGCTTCCGCGGCTAAGTTATATCCGGCTATATGAAATTCATTATTCAGCCTGTCTCCACGCCACGTAAAATCTGTTCTTGGAATATTGATGCCTGCACCAAATTTCCAGATGAAGTTGATTAGAGGTCTTGATCCATCTTTTGTTTTCAACAATGTTGTTTGTTGTACATAATTTATATGAAGGAGATTACCGCCATCCGTATGTTCCATATGTAAAAATGTAGCCGGATTTAAAACACTATCGCCGTTTACCTGCACGCCATCAATTCTTCCGGTTACATGTACTGTTTGTCCGTCAGTAACGACGTACTTAATGTGGTCGAAATTTATTTCTATGGATTTTGAATGCGCTTTATCGAGGTAAAATCCAACTCTGTAATTATATTGCGGAATAGAAACCTGTAATGGTTCCTTATAGATGTCTTCCCAGCCTGGCCGCTGATGTGCCCTGGCATTGTGTAATATAAAATTATTGCCATTCGACATCACAAAATGAATATTGCTTCGTGTATATGCTTCCTGGTTGTAACCCCATTGTATGTACATCCCTTTAAATAATTTTTCTTTTTTCTGCGAAAAGGAAGCTAACGCCGGCAAGAGCAAAGCAACAGCAATGAGTAATTTTTTCATAATGAGTAGAATAAAATTTTGCAAAGCTAATATTTTACTTTTGTTAAAACCATGAATAGTTTTTCTTAATTTCTTTTGTCAAAGAAAACCAAAATATTTTTTCAATTTCAGCCAATGTAAAAAATAACACGATCTCTTTGTGATTCTAAAAATCCTGGTTTTATTTTCGGTTATTCATGATCGTCATATTTATTTTCAGAAAACAGGAATCAGGGTTATTAGTCTTTTTACTTTAGACAGCGATGTGTTTTTTCTATTTTTACCAGGGTAAATAATGCTGGGGAATGTCATCCTAATGTCAATTAATAAATAACGGTAATATTTTTTAGCTCCTTGCGCTTCTTCATTTAACGGGACGAAACCTTCTAACTTTATGCTTCAGATTTCTTAAACTTAATACCAGCAAAAAAAAAATTTTCATTTGTTAAAAGAATACTGATACTCAAATTTGCACAAGCGATCCAATACAGGCTGGAATTACATTTTGTACGGAAATTAATACTGATAAAATAAAAATTACAGTCATTTCACTTTGAAATTTTATAGAATAACTCTTTTTCCCCGTCACCAAAGTGTCTGTTTCGTAATTTAAAAAAGGTAGGTTTATGAAAAAAATCATAAACAAAAATTGCAAACCGCTGAATGTAGATCGAGAGTTTTTTTTGATAGGTAAAAATTATTCCTATAATTTTAGGCATTCATATTATTTTTTGAAATTCGGCACAAAAAATTAACCCTATTGTTTTCAAAAAAAATAATGTGCTCATTTCTATCTTCAAAACAAAAACTGTAACAACACAAAAATTGTCTCAAATGAAATTAAATTTACGATCCGCCGGCCAGAGGAATCTGATTGTTATCTTGTTACTGCTTTTCAGTCATTATAGTTTTGCGCAGCAGTCCGGCACCATCACAGGCCATGTGGCTGATGCCTCAGGGAAAGGCCTTCCTAGCGTTACCGTAAACGTAAAAGGCAAAAACAGGTCCACCAAAACAGATGATAGTGGAAATTTTTCCATCAATGCTGATGCCGGCGACGTGCTTGTTTTTACATCTGTGGGATATGAAACAAGAGAACAAAAAGTAAGTAATCAATCTTCGGTAAATATTTCCTTAGATACCGAATCTAAGAACCTGAATCCCGTGGTGGTGACTGCGCTGGGAATACGAAGAGAGAAACGATCTCTCGGTTATTCAGTCACTACGGTTTCCGGCTCTTCACTAACTGAGGCTCGTGAAACCAATTTCGTCAATGGATTGGAAGGAAAGGTTGCCGGTGTAAATGTAAGTAATGTGGCAACCGGTCCAGGTGGGTCGGCAAATGTAGTAATACGGGGCATCTCAGATATTACCGGGTCCAATCAGCCTTTATATGTGATAGATGGCATTCCCATGCAAAATAGAACCTATACTCAAACTGATGTGGGAGGTGGGTATGGTGGCGCAGATGGAGGAGATGGCACTATCAATATTAACCCAGATGATATAGAAACCATATCGGTGTTAAAAGGTGCTGCTGCAACAGCGTTATACGGTCACCAAGGCAGCAAAGGAGTTATATTAATCACTACAAAATCAGGCAAAAACGCTAAAGGCTCAGGTGTGGAAATCAATTCCAACTATGTAATCCAAAATGTAATGGACAATACTGATTGGCAAAATACCTATGGCCAGGGCAATGACGGGAATAAGCCAATAAATGGCAGTGATGCTTTTGAAACCGGGTTATCCAGTTGGGGCGCAAAGTTGGACGGCACATCGGTTTTTCAGTTTGATGGTGTACAAAGGCCGTATAGTGCTGTCAAGG
>JBDTGD010000032.1:0-3411 GCA_039937595.1 Ginsengibacter sp.
ATGGTATGGAGTGGCATGTTAATCTATTGGGCCAATGATGTGTATCGCGTAGGCTGGGGCGACAAAACCATTCTCAGGTTCTTTCCGGATAGTTTTTACAAGGCATTCAACATTCCATTTCGTCTTGCAGAAGGAATGAGTTTGCATTTTGTTTTTATGTGGATATTTGCCATCAATGGTTTCATCTATGTATTGTATCTTCTTTTCTCACGCGAATGGAGGTATATTTTTCCCGATAGGAAATCGATTAAAGAGTCCCTGATTGTAGTACTTCATGACCTGCATTTAACAAAAAAAGTTCCACCGCAAAAAAAATATAATGCGGCTCAAAGGATTGCATATACAGTTGTCGTTGTTATGGGATTGGGTTCCGTATTGACAGGGCTCTCTATATATAAACCAATCCAATTTCAAACCCTAACGTCTATGCTCGGCGGATATGAATGGGCGCGCATAGAGCACTTCACGCTTACCATTCTTTTTTCTTTATTTTTTTTGGTGCATATTATACAGGTAATCCAGGCAGGATGGAATAATTTTCAAAGCATGGTTACCGGTTTGTTTTTAATAAAAAATGATGAGAAAATATTATCTCCCGTTGTGGTCCCAGTAATGGAACAAAATGAAGAGAAAATAGAACTTGAAAAACCTGTAATAATTTTGCCAATGGAACAAACAGATGAAGCCACTTTTCCCCTCGCTGACCCTGAAGATGGAAATCAGCAAGACTTAAATACAAATAAAGATGAATGACCAGGAAGAAATATTGATATCTTCAAAAAGGTTTAGAAATAGAAGCATTGTCGCTTTTATACTTTTTGCCGTAGCAATCGTAGCCGCCATTTTTATCTGGAAGTGGATCCATCGTCAGCCAGAAATAGCAGACGCACCCAAACCATTGAGAAATGTATTAAGCCTCGATGAAAAAGTTTTTTCGAGGACTTTGAGCAGTACTCATCTTGCGAAGACATATCCGGTTTCAGAAGCCGTGAAGAACGTGAGAGTTAACGGGGATGTTGGTTTGAAAAGCGCTTTAGACAGCAACTGGAAATTGCACCTCGTGGAAAGTACCGGCGACACCGTATTAATTACTCTTGCCGACATAGAATCTTTGCCTAAGACAGATCTTGTTTTTGATTTTAAATGTATCGAAGGATGGAGCCAGATCACGCATTGGGCAGGAGTGAAGTTCAGTGACTTTGCGAAGAAGTATAACCTTAATGCACAAACGCAAATGAATTTCGTGGGATTATCAACACCTGATAAAGACTATTATGTGGGTATTGACATAGCCAGCATGATGCATCCTCAGACTTTACTGGTTTATGAAATGAATGGAAAACCGCTGCCTCTCAACCAGGGTTATCCGCTTCGCCTGATAATACCTGTTAAATACGGCATCAAAAGTATAAAGCGCATCGGAACGATATTTTTCAGCAATACGCCTCCGCCGGACTATTGGTACGAGCGTGGTTATGATTACTATTCGGGATTATAAAACTCTTTTTTCAGGAACGCTCCTTATTTAAAAGATCAGATTTTTGTATTCCCATTTGTAAAATTATTAATGACAACAAATTCCTGTAATCCATCCATATCTGTTGTATCGGTAGGAGAGTTGCCCAAGCATTCCCCAATATGGCCATTTTTCTAAATAGTGATTTGGACTGTCGATATAAAACAAGAATTTGTCTTTTTTGTTGATTCACTGATTTTGCGAAAAAAATAATTTTGTTAAAACCTTAATTGACATTTTTTTTTCTTCCGAAAAAAGCCGCCTTCATTTTTGAATGGGTTACCTTTATGCATTAAAAAGCAAAATATCTTTTCATTGCTTTAAAAATTATTTATCGTTTAATTAAATAAATTATGACAAGCCCCGAACAAATAAAGAAGCACTACATTGATTATGTGCTTACCAACGGTGAAGCGCCAAAATCCGTTTATAATTTTGCAAAATCTTTGAAAATATCCGAGAGTGATTTTTACAAAATTTATTCATCGTTTACAATGATTGAAAAAAAAGTGTGGGAAGATCTCACATTGGAAACGCTCATAAAAATTAAAGAGCAAGAAGTTTGGGCGAAATATTCTTCACGCGAAAAAATGCTTTCTTTTTTCTTCAGTTATATCGAGCTTTTAAAGACGCAACGAAGTTTTATTATTTATACTTTAAAAAATCATCCTAAACGGTTAACTACTCCGGATGTTTTATCAGATGTAAAACCCTTGTTTGAAAACTTTGCCGAAGACATCATCAATGAAGGAATAGACAGTGGTGAGCTTACAGAGCGAAAATTTATCAGTAAGCGGTATAAAGATGCGCTTTGGATTCAGTTTGCATTCATCATTAATTTCTGGATAGACGACGACAGTCCTGCCTTTGAAAAGACGGATGAAGCGATTGAAAGAGGTATCAATGTTTCCTTCGATCTTTTTAAAAAATCACCTCTTGATAACCTTTTTGAATACGGAAAATTTTTATCGCGTAATAGCAAATTCAAAGAAAGAATGGGAATTTAAAAAGCTTTATGAAAATACAGGAATCTATGCCCACCACTAAGGTGGCCCGCTCCGCAAAGTTTATCGAAACAGGCTTCCGAATTGGTGGCAATTATGTAAAACATTTTTCGAAAAAATTATTCAATCCCGACCTTACCCGTGATGAGCTGAATGAAGATAACGCGGAAGATATTTATAATTCATTGAGCGAACTGAAAGGTTCTGCATTAAAGATTGCTCAAATGCTGAGCATGGATAAAAATGTGTTGCCAAAGGCTTACGTAAGCAGGTTTACACAATCTCAGTATAATGCACCGCCGCTTTCAGGGCCGTTGATTATAAAAACTATTACAAAAAGCTTTGGCAAATCGCCGGAAAAAATATTTGATACTTTTGATTTAAATTCTGTACGCGCTGCTTCTATAGGGCAAGTGCATGTCGCAACTTTAAATGGTAAGAAGCTTGCCATCAAAATTCAGTATCCCGGCGTAGCTGACAGTATTTCTTCTGATCTTAAACTGGTAAAACCTTTTGCCTTTCGTTTATTGGGCATGAATGAAAAGGAACTGAATATTTATATTAAAGAAGTAGAAGAGCGTCTGCTCGAAGAAACCGATTATGAACTGGAAGTGCGCCGTTCTATTGAATTTTCAAAGGCATGCTCAAAATTAAGCAACGTTATTTTCCCTGTTTATTATCCTGAATTATCTTCGGCTAAAATAATAACGATGGACTGGATCGAAGGTTTACACCTAAAAGAATTTTTGGCGACCAATCCCTCCCAAAAATTAAAAAATAAAATCGGTCAGGCGTTGTGGGATTTTTATAATTTTCAACAACACGAAATAAAGGCAGTACATGCTGATCCGCATCCGGGCAATTTTTTAATAACACCGGATGAAAAACTTG
>JBDTGD010000033.1:0-2178 GCA_039937595.1 Ginsengibacter sp.
GTATTGGATTTGAGTCACATAAAAATTGCCGTAGATGCAGGGCATGGCGGAGATAACATCGGCGCAACGGGCATTAAATCACACATACTGGAAAAAGATTACACACTCCTGATCGCAAAAGAATTAACCAGGCAACTGATCAAAAAGAAAGCAAATGTAGTGATGACCAGGGTAAAAGATACCACGCTTAGCATGTATGAAAGAATACAATTTTTAGATCAGCAAAACCCTGATTTATTGATAAGTATTCATTTAAACTCATCTGATAAAGATTCGATAAACGGGGTAAGCACTTATTACCGTTATATAGGTTTTAGGCCTTTGAGCCAGGCGATTTTAAAAAGCATGCTGCAACTAAAATTGAACGAATTTGGGAATGTAGGCAATTTTAATTTTTCGCTGAACGGCCCGACGGATTATCCCAATTGTCTTCTGGAGGTTGCTTTTTTAAGTAATAAAGAAGATGAAAAAAAGATTCTAAATCCAAAATTCAGGCAGGAGGTGGCGACAAAAATAATTATAGGAATCGAAAATTTTTTGAAGAGTATCGCCACAAAGGAATAGCGCCATGAACCTGCCTTTGTCGGCAGACAGGCTACCCGAATTAACCCGAATTATTTTTTATAAAAAAATCGAATTCTTACCTTAAAGCTGCAACGCTAACAAAATTTATCAGTAATTTTATATCATACCATGAAAGAAAACATCATCGACAGCAAGCAAGATACTAAAAAACATATTGGAAAACTGAGCCGCCTTGCTGAGTCTTTGGTCGGCAGCGAAATTGTTAAGCTTGGCGCGGACATAAAAGCCAAAATGAAAAGCGGGAATAAGATTTATAATTTTACTATTGGTGATTTTGATTCTGCTATTTTCCCTATTCCAAAAACATTTGAACAGGAAATTATTGATGCTTATCGAAGCAAATTGACTACCTATCCGCCAGCGGATGGAATTCTCTTTTTAAGAGAATCTGTTTCTAAATTTATAAAAGCCAATGAAGGTCTTGATTTCAACGTCAACGAAATATTGATCGCTGCCGGTGGCCGCCCACTCATTTACACTCTATATCATGCAATTGTTGACAAAGACGATAAAGTTATTTATTCAGTGCCAAGCTGGAACAACAATCATTATGTACATTTTACCGAGGGGCAACATGTAGTAATAGAAGCTAGTCGTGAAAATAATTTTATGCCTTTAGCAGCTGACATCAAACCTCACATTAAGGATGCTGTACTAATTGCATTGTGCTCTCCGCTAAATCCTACAGGGACTGTTTTTAAAAAGGAAGAGCTGGAAAAAATTTGCGATATGGTGCTTGAAGAAAACAATCGCCGGAGCAATGACGAAAAGAAATTGTACGTGATGTATGATCAAATGTATTGGACACTTACATTTGGCGATACTGTGCATTATAACCCGGTAAGCCTGCGTCCGGCGATGAAAGATTATACCATCTTTATTGATGGAATCAGTAAAGCTTTTGCGGCAACGGGAGTGCGTGTAGGTTGGGCATTAGGACCAGAATATATATTGTCCAAAATGAAAGCCATCAACAGCCACATAGGCGCATGGAGCCCAATGGCTGAGCAAAATGCAACCGCAAAATTTCTTCTTCAGAAAAACGATATTGATGAATATCTTTTGAATTTTAAGAAGGAACTCAAAGAAAGGTTACAACTTATTTACGAAGGGTTTCAAAAATTAAAATCAGAAGGTTTTTCTGTGGATGCCTGTGCACCACAAGCTGCTATTTATCTCACTATACAAATAAGCCTTGTTAGTAAACGAACAAATAAAGGAGATTCTTTATCAACCCAGGCGGATGTGACTTCTTATATTTTGAACGAAGCAAAACTGGCCGTGGTTCCGTTCTATGCGTTTGGCGCGCCAAAAGAGTCTGACTGGTACAGGCTGAGTGTGGGTACCTGTAAGAAAGAAGAGATTCCAGAAATGCTTGGAAAACTGAAGGAGGCTTTGGAGAAATTGGATTAAAATCCGGGACCGGTTTATTTTTTAATTACCAGAATTAAGAGGTTTAACATGCCAACCCCTGTTTCGAAAAAACGTAAAATTTTATTCTTCATTCCCTTTGCTATTGTAAGTATTATTTTGCTTTATTCCTGGCTTCTATTTATTTTTTCGGATAACATTCCTTCATTCTCTCATTATCTT